>CAZDQR010000201.1:0-6164 GCA_964507315.1 uncultured Roseivirgaceae bacterium | reverse complement strand
TTGAGTCGTTATGGATGTTTTGATCCATTCCTCGATAATCACCATTTACATCTGAAAATGCATTGGGTGCTATCATAGTATGGTAAAGTGCAGAGTAGAATACCGTTAGTTTTTCTTCGTCATTGCTTTTAATGTTGATTTTATCAAGTGCTTTACTCCAAACTGTTTTGGCATTATTTCGATAGGATTCAAAATCGTTGGATTGCCCTTCTGCTGCTAAATTTGCTTTAGCACCTTCTACACTTACTGCAGATATACCTACTTTAATATGCAGTTCTTTAACGTTATTATCAAAGGATAAAATTCGATAATAATCCTTTTCTTCTATATTATTGGCTGGCAATGAGGCGTCAAATGGTTCTGAAAATTCCATATAGAAAAATACGTGTTGATTAGTTGCCCAAGCTTCAGACTGGCGGAAACCAGAAATTAATGTGCTGGATTCTACATTGACGTTGAAGCTAAGCACCTTATCTCTATGCTTCAAATCAAGGAGGATTTTATTATTCTCAGATTCATTAAATATGTATTTATGAATTCCTGTTCTTAATGTGGTAGTTAATTCTACATCTACATTAGGTTTATCTAAATGCACTTTATAAAAACCAGGACTCGTTGATTCGTTTTCTTTTTTAAATTTGGATGGAATGAGTTTTTGGTCAATTAGGTCATTATAACTTACTTCTTTATCAGAATTAAAAGGCATTAATAATACATCTCCATAATCGGAAATGCCGGTGCCACTGAGGTGGGTGTGAGAAAACCCGAAGATGATGGAATCTGTATTATGGTAGCCAGAGCATCCATCCCAACCTGTTAATCGAGTATCGGGGCTTAATTGCACCATCCCGAATGGGAGAGTAGCGCCTGGGTAAGTGTGACCATGGCCACCTGTACCAATAAAGGTATTTACTAAATCGTAAGGAGCTTTAGTGTTGTATTCTTTTTCAGGTTCTTGAGAACAAGAAATAAAAAGTACAATAAGGGCGATGAAGAATTGATTCCTGATTTTCATTTTTTAGTTTTTTAATTCTGAGGAACGAAGAATCTTCTGCTCATAGAAAGATTTGCATTGTTGCAGAGGATTCCTCGTGCCTCGGAATGGAAGAAGACAAAGTACAGAATGGTTAGTTTGCGTTGGCAATAAACGATGAACTCTTACGAGCAAAATAGTAGATATATCCATAACAGGCCACCATAAGCAGTAACGCTGGTTTAAAATCGAAACTATCCGTTAAAAAGCCATAAAGAGGAGGAATAATGGCTCCACCAACAATGGCAGTACATAATATCCCAGAAGCTTGTGGCTTATAATCACCTAAACCTGTAAGCGAAATTGTAAAAATGGTTGGGAACATAATGGAGTTAAATAAGCCCACAAATAGGATAGACCACATGGCTACAAACCCTGAAGTAAACATAGAAATAGCTAACATCAATATGGCCAATGTGGCAAAAATCGCTAAGACTTTTGAGGCATCAATGATCTTGGTTAAGTAAGCTCCAATAAATCGGCCTACCATTGCTCCAGACCAATAAAATACTACAAATGCTCCTACAATGGCTTTATTGTCAACATTAGCAAGGTCTTGTTGAACCACCATTTCAGAAATGCTCGACATCCAGGCACTTGCTCTAATGGCCTCTGGCAATCCCATATTAATAAAATAATTAACTAAATAACTTCCGATGGCTACTTCAGCTCCTACGTATAAAAAGATTCCAATCGCCCCCATTTTAAGCACTTTGTGCTTGAAGGCATTGCCATAACCGAAACCACTATCCTTATCACCTAAAATGCTAGGCAGTTTTATAAAAGACACAATTATTGCCAATACAATTAGTGATATTGCTAGGAACAAAAAAGGACTTTGTACGGCTGCTGCTTCAGTTGCTAAATAAGCTTCTTTAGCTGTAGATGATAAACTATTAATTTCATCACCTGTTTTTATAGTATCACTTAAAATAAGCATGGCACCTACAGCAGGAGCAATGGCTGTTCCTAATGAGTTAAAAGCTTGGGATAAATTCAAACGGCTAGAGGCTGTTTCCTCTGAACCCAATACTGCTACATACGGATTTGCAGCTACTTGAAGCACAGTCATTCCGCCTGCTAATACAAAATATCCTATTAAGAAAAGTGGAAAAAGACGATAAGAGGCTGCAGGGTAAAATAGCAAACAGCCTATGCCCATAATAGTTAAGCCTAATAAGATACCTTTCTTATATCCAATTTTTGATAAGATGAATCCCGATGGTATGGAGAGTAATCCATAGGCCATAAAAAAGGCAAATTGAACAAGGCCTGCTTGAAAGTAAGTGAGTTCAAAAAGTTCTCTTAATCGAGGGATTAATGAATCTACTAAAACGGTTATAAACCCCCACATAAAGAACAAGGAGGTTAAAACGGTAAAGGCTTTGGTGTAGTTGTTTTGTTGGAGCACTAAGGTTGATGTTGGAGTTAATTAAAGAAGAAAAATACTGCTTCTTTTACAAACAGTTAAATTGTTTCGATGAAAAGCATAATAATGGCCATGAAAGTGAGTAGAAATTAATTTCAAAGTAGTAATTTGGTATGTGTAACAGTTGCTTTTTTTGAGTTACTTCGCAATAGATTATTTTGTATGAACACATTGCTAGAATCACCTAAACTGATAAATTTTAATAATGCAGAAATTGAATATCAATTAACTGGTAAATCCAATAAAAAGACAATTCTTTTTATTCACGGCTTAGGAGCTAATCTATCTCAGTTTGAAGCTCAGCATCTCTATTTTAATAGTAAGTTCAATGTATTGTCAATAAGCCTTCCTGGCCACGGCAACTCATTTTTACATAAAAATTACATTCCATCAGAGTTTACCTTGCCTGCACTAAGCGGCTATATAATGGAATTACTAAATGAATTGGATATCGATAAGGTACATGTGGTTGCCAATTCTATGGGCGGTAATATTGGGTATGAAATGCTGCAATCAAACCCAGAACGGATTAATTCGCTTACTACATTTGGAACAAGTGCAGAAATAATTGCCTCCTTTGCCAAGATGGCCTTTATGAAGTTTGTTTTTAATATGTTGCCTCTAAAAGCAATAAGTCAGGTAGCAAAGCAGGCAGGACAGACAGAAGCGAGTAGGAATAAAATTAAAAAAATGGTGGGTGCAGCTGATAAAAGAGCATTGATATCCATTTTGCCCAACTTGGCCAAACTTGATTATTTAGAGGTAATAAAATCGACTACAACACCAAGTATGATAATTAAAGGAGATAAAGATGCCGAAATTAATAAGGCATTAGTAAGTACAATTTCCGAATTTAAAGCTAGAGGTAATTTCGAACTTTATGAGATGAAGTCCGCTGGGCATTATGTTAATTTAGACCAGCCGGATTTATTTAATAAAGTGCTAGAGGCTTTTATAGAAAAATGCTGAAAGCGTATCTGATGTCTATTTTAAATACAATAATTATGGACTTCAATAAATCTTTATCATTACTTTTAAAGGATAATCTAACAAAGAATTCTATTATGGTAAGTGCTCAATTAAATTTTAAAAAACTAATTAGTGGTATTGCAATAGCACTATTGCTGCTCGTGCTAATAGTACCATCTTCTCAGAGCCAAACTAAGTGGGATGCACAAATAGAAACCAATTTAAAAACAATTATAAGTAAGCATAAGGCATTGACAAGCATTCCTAATGTTTCTACTAATGAGGCTAATATGCTCAAAAATGTGGATTGGGTGCAAAAGGAATTTGAAGCCCTAGGCTTTAGTGCTTCTTTATTAGCATCTTCCACCTTACCCGTATTATTATTGGAGAATGAGGTTAGTAAAAAGAAGAAGACCATGTTGTTCTATTTGCATGTAGATGGGCAGGATGTTAACCCAGCTCAGTGGGATCAGGAAGATCCATTTACACCTGTACTAAAAGAGCAAGATAGTAAAGGTGAGTGGAATAAGATTGATTGGAAGCTAATAGAAGGCAAAATTGATCCAGAATGGAGAATTTTTGGTAGGGCAGTGGCTGATGATAAAGGGCCAATCATTATGCTAAGCACAGCATTAGAAATGTTTAAGGAGCAGAATAAGAAGTTAAATTTTAACATTAAAATCATTATAGATTTACAAGAAGAAACAAGCTCAGCTGGTTTTTTAGAGACCTTAGAAAAATATAAATCTAGGTATGCTGCCGACTATTTTATCATTATGGATGGGCCTGCACACCCAACTAATCAACCTACGATTACATTTGGTTGTAGAGGCATTGCTACGTGCAGCATACGTTTATATGGTCCAAAATTGCCCCAGCATAGTGGACATTATGGTAATTATGCCCCTAATCCTGTGTTTGCGATGTCGCATTTATTAGCCAGTATGAAAGATGAAAATGGCCGTGTACTCATTGATGGCTATTATGATGGTATAAAATTATCGCCAGAAACACAACAGATTTTAGAGAATGTACCAGATGATGCAACAGCCATCAATCAAACATTGGGTATTAATACACCTGATAAGGTTGGAGAGAATTACCAAGAGTCCTTGCAATACCCTTCATTTAATGTAAGGCAAATAGAAACATCTTGGAAAGGGCCGAAGCCCAAAACAATTATACCTGAGATTATTACCGCTCATATTGATGTTAGGCTCGTAAAGGAAACGGATGGACAAGCGCAATTGGATAAGATTAAAAAACACATTGAGCAGCAGGGTTATCTTGTACTTGATCGAGTTCCCACGGATGAGGAAAGATTGAATAATGCGCATATTGCAACCTTTAAAAGCAATGCCGGCATTAATGCGTTTAGAACAGATTTAGACTCTCCGCTCGGACTAAAAATAAAGAGCCAGATAGAAATTGAGTTTGGGCAAAGTCCTGTGCTCATACGAACAATGGGAGGGACAGTTCCGATAACTCCTGCCATTAACGCACTCGATATACCTGCAGTAATTGTACCTATGGTTAATATGGATAATAACCAGCATAACCCTAATGAGAATATTAGAATTGGTAATATCTCTCAAGGTGTTAAAATTTGCTTGGCCATTCTTTCTATGAAATTATAAGATGCTACTTATTGTACTCAGCCTATTTTTTAGCAATACATTTTTTCCAGTTCCTACCGAGAAAGAGCATGCGATTTATATTTCAGTAGTAGAAATAGATGCATCTGCCAAATCCATTAAGGTGAAAATATTTGCGAATGATTTAAGTGATGCCATTTTTAATCATTCTCAGCAGCGAATAGACCTTCTTGCCAGGCCTTGTACAAATAATAGATCAAGTATTGAATCCTATTTTGAAGACCATTTGCAAATTGCCGTGGATGGTAAACCACTGAACTTTAGTTTGCAATCGTGTGAAATAAATGATGCTTCTATTTGGTTGAATTTTACTTTTACTTCGAGCGATACTTGGCGTAAAATGGAAGTTAATGGGGATTACCTAATGGAGTTATTTCCAACCCAATCGAATGTGGTAAGTGTGTATTATAAAGGCGAGAAAAAGATGTTTCGATTAATCAAAGGAGATTCAAAATATCAATTGGAATTGAAAAATTGATATAGTGTTACCTCTTTGCTAGCCCCGTTCAGGCATCCCTTTCTAAGACCATATGCATTATTTTACTTTCTTCTATTCCGAGGCACGAGGAATCTTATACGATAATATACTCATTTAATAAGTAGAGGATCCTTCGTGCCTCAGGATAAAAAATAGCAGTATTAATTCTTTCCAAACAAATCTAATAACGCATTTGTATTTACGGTAATAGCTGTTTTAATAGTGTTTTCAGGAACAGGGTAGTAGTAGGGTGAGTGTAATCCTGGGATATTTTTAGATTCTAGTCGCTCTTTAGGAGCGGTTCCTAGCCAATATAAAACCGTAGGCACTTTTTCTTTGGTAGTTCCATACCTCGAAAAATCTTCGCCTAGCATTAAAGGTTCTGTTTCTTCCACATTTGCAGCTCCAATGGATTTGATAGCGGCATTGCTCATAATATCCACGAGATTTTCGTTATTAAAATTGGCAGGGGTAAACTCTTTAGGGAAGATTACTTGAGGTAGCAACTCATCAGGAGTGCCGTTGGCCATGGCAATGCCTTTGGCAATTTCTTTAATCCGCTTATGCACCATTTGGCGAACATCTTCTTTATAAGTTCTA
>CAZDQR010000200.1:0-6185 GCA_964507315.1 uncultured Roseivirgaceae bacterium | reverse complement strand
ACATTAAACCTAGCTTGCAAAATACAGCCCAAAGCTCGGTTTATGTATAAGGTTCTACCATCGAACAAATCTATTTCGCCAGATGAATATCGTTTGTTTTTAACAGGCAGAAATGGAGATGGCAGAAAAGGAGGTTTCAATTGCCCACCATGGGTGTGCCCCGAAAGGATCCAACTATTATATCCTTTCCACACGTCTAAATCGCATACATCAGGATTGTGGCATAATACAATATTTGCTTGGCTCCCATCAAACTGCTCCATTGCCTTTTCTGGATGAAAATTAACACCCCAAAAGTCATCAAACCCAATAAAGTTCAATCCTTCAACTGCAGATTGACTATTTCTTAAAACGTTAATTCCTACCAGTTCTAATGTTTCTGTAATAGTGTCTGAAACCTCTTTGTGCTCCCAATTATGGCCATAATCATGATTTCCTAAAATACCGAATGTGGCAATCTTCCCTTTTACCACATGTTTTAATACAGTCTTTAATTGGAAACCTGTTCCTCATTTTCATAAGTGGTATAATCGCCTGTATAAACCACAAAATCAGGCTTCAAGAGTTGTGCTTTTTTAAACGAATCGATTATGTATTGAAAATCAAACTTGGTACCCACGTGCATATCAGAAATCTGCATTAAAGTTTTTCCGATTAAGTGTTTGGGCAAATTAGGAATGGGCATGTCTTTTTTTACAAACTCAAGCCAAAAAGGTTCAACTTGCCAAGTGTACATACATGTTAGAAAACCAATCCCTATGGTTCCTAATGAAGCATTTTTAATAAACTTCCGCCTTTTCATAAGTTTAAATTTACTCTATTAATATCTCATCTATAAATAGCCAGACTCCGCCACTTCCTCTTGGATTTATGTTCAAATTAACTGCTTTCACTTTTACATAAATTGCATTTGTTGGAGGGAATTCAATAACGAAATCTTTTAATAATGAATGGCCATTTTTCTTATATGCTCTTGATATCTGGCCAATACTTTTAAAGTTTTCACCATCGTCAGAAATAGACACTTCAATAGCCACCGGAAAATAAATATCAGGCCCTTGATTTTCTAAAGCACCCACAGTTACCTTACTTATTTCTATGGGTTCATCCAAATTAATAACGACTTCCATGTCTTTATTTAACCAGGCCTGCCACTGGCCATCATGAAAATTCTTAGTCCCTCTTAATGTATTAACCAACGTAAATTCCCCTGCTCCTTTATAGCTATCACTATATGGTGTGGTGTAGCTAATTTCATGAGCCACTGCTTTATGAAACTGAATAGTATCAGCAAAAACTCTCCCTACTAGCTTGTTATCCTTAAATAAGGAAGCTTTAATAGTGGTAGTTTCTTTTACTACTAATGGTTTAGAGTAGCTCGTTGCCTTCTCATCTAAAATATTATTCCCTAGTACATAACGGATATCTGCATTGGGGAACTCATGTTGCAAACTTAGTTCTACTGCTCGTTCCTTTAAATCAACCGTAGTATTTGCTGTAACTAGATAGGCACTCTTGGCATAATTAACTCCCATATATTCATACCGTGTAAAGAAGTGTTGGATTCTTCTTGAAAAATCATCCCAGTTCCTCAATTCCTTTGGGCTCCAAACCGTTTCTGCCAAAGCAGCCAAACGAGGATATATCATATATTGCGATTGGCTTGTGGTTGGAATATACTCTGACCATAAATTTGCTTGACCACCAAGCACATGGTTTGCTTCTTCGGGCGTCATTGTATCTACAACAGGATCGAATTGATAAACTTTGCTCAATGGCAAAAATCCACCAATTGCTAAGGGTTCTTCATTTTGAGACCCTTGATAATGGTCGAAATAACAATGTGTATCAGGTGTCATAACTACATCGTGCCCTTGTTCTGCTGCTTCTAATCCACCTTTTACCCCTCTCCAACTCATTACGGTGGCTTCAGGAGCCAATCCGCCTTCTAAAATCTCGTCCCAGCCAATGAGTTTCTTACCATGACTATTAATAAACTTTTCTACTCGCTTCACAAAATAACTTTGCAACTCGTTTACATCTTTTAAGCCTTCTTCTTTTATTCTTTTTTGACAATAAGGGCATCCCTTCCAATTTGTTTTTGTCGCTTCATCTCCCCCAATATGAATGTATTGGGAAGGAAAAATATCCATTACTTCTAGCAGTACATTTTCTAAAAACTCAAATGTATGTTCTTTGCCTGCACAATAAATATCTGTAATTGGCCAAACTCCTCCAGAAGGCACTCCAATAAGTTTAGGGTTATCAAAACACATTAACTCAGGGTATGCTGCAAGTGCACTCATTACATGGGCTGGCATTTCTATTTCGGGTATAACCTCTACATTTTTTGCTGTGGCATAAGCCACAATTTCTTTCAAATCTTTTTGTGATAAGAAGCCACCATAAGTGCCTTTCTCTTCTGCTGCTACTGGCTTGCGAGCACTCCAATGCAATTCTTCTTGATCAACTCTCCAAGCACCAATGTCTGTAAGCTTAGGGTATTTTTTAATTTCAATTCTCCAACCTTGGTCATCTACTAAATGTAGGTGTAACACATTCATTTTATGCTTTGCCAATCCGTCAATCACCTCCATTATATACTCCTTTTCAAAAAAGTGGCGGGATAAATCCAACATCAAGCCTCTCCATTGAAACCGAGGTTGATCTTTAATAATAATGGCAGGAACCACCCATTCCATATTTTTTAGTAATGTATTACTCTCTATCGATTCAGGCAATAGTTGAATTAAACTTTCAATTGCATATAAAAAACCTCCATTATCGCTGGCATTTATTAAGATACCTCTAGCTGTTATTTCCAATAAATAAGCCTCTTTAGCAAGTGTTTTATCTGTTAGCAGTGTTATATGATTTTTATTTGGCACTGTCTCTACAAATTCTAGATTAAAGCCAGATACCGTTTTTAGTTTATTAATTAAAGCGCCAATTGCTATTTTTTGATCGTTATTTTCTGCATTAATTTTGGTGTTTTTATCTATGGTAAAACTTCCTTCCCTCAGCTCCATGTTAGCTGGCATAGGAATGATGTTAATGTCTTTATTAGTAAAGACTTTTTGGGGCTCAGAATTACATCCTGCTAAAAACAAGATGGTTATTATTATTAAATATTTCTTTAGTAAAAGCATAGTGAATAATGTAAAAAAAGCAGTGAATTTATTTTTTTTTAGGTAAGCTTAGGTTTGGGAGTTGAAGTTTTAGCAATAAAATAGGCCACAATTAAATTTGGAACCCAACATAACCAAGCAACAATTCTATAAGCCTCTGTAAACCCACCCAATGCATTAGATAAAATAGGAAGCCATATTCTTAAGGTGACAGCAGCAAAACAAGCAGCATAACTATAAATCATTAACTTTTCGTGCAATGTAACGTCCCCTTTTTTTATGCTAACCAATGCAAAAACGGTTGTTGAAAGCCATATTACACCCAACGTAAAAAAGCCAAGTACACTAATTATTCCGCCTGTGGCATGGAGTGCAATATAAAGCCCACAAATGCCACTTATTAAAACAGAAAGCAAATAAACTTTACCAATTCTCCTATGCAGGATTACATTTTTGAGCCTTAACTTACTGCTAAACTGAAGCCAGCCAATTAGCAGGGCTAAACCTCCTAAAACTATATGCCCATAAAATGCGACATTCCATACATAATCTTGTAAGAGGGCTTCTGATTTGGATGCTAATAATCCAAATTTTCTATCAATTAAAAAATATATGATTGGATACAGCCCTATCAGGACAGAAAAAACTCCAATAATAACCCAAGCTGCTTTTTTCATCTAATTTTTAATCCAAATATAGAAAAAACTAACCTGACGTACTACACAATACACACAAGATCAATGTAGCATAGATTATGAACTAATCTACTATCAATTTCACAATTATAGAAGATTGTTCATCTGTAATACGCACCAAATAGAAACCTGATTTATTAGAAGGTAAGGCATTAATGCTTGTTGAATAATAGCCTCCTGCATCGGACTCTGTTTGCTTAGAAAATACAATGGTGCCAAATACATCCATTGCTTCGATGAGCAATTTATGAGAAGCTTTAAAATTACCTCCCCTTACATTGATTTGCTGGTTCTGTGTTGAAGGATTAGGAAATAGGGCTACAAACGGTTTATTAATGCCTTTATACTTAATCAATATTGTTTTATGAACTGTCGTTGTGCCATCAAAATCGGTTTGCAATAAACGATAATAGACATTTCCTTGTGGTGCGGTATAATCATCAATCGAATAATTATTTAGCTTCCCACTTGTACCTACTCCCGTTACTTGAGCAATATCAATGAATAATTCTCCATCAACGGAGCGCTGAATGGTAAAAAAATCATTGTCTTTTTCAGAAGCCGTACTCCAATTTAAGTTAACCTTGTCAATTTCTGCCTCACCTGTAAAATCAACCAATGTAACTGGCAAAGGCAACCCGTTAGAACCAAGCATAAACTCTGTACTTTGAGCAGAGGCCGTAAGTGTATTAGCCACAATATCTATGGTAGCTGCAGCATCCACCCAAGGCGTTGCTGCATTATCTGCTCTACTGAAAAGTGCAAAGTTTGCTTCATCACTTAAATCTACATGTGGGTTATTTAAGTAATTATAAGTAATAGTATAAGTAGCCGCATTATCATTAAATTTTCTTATACCAAAGTATCGGTCATTACTACCTACTCCAACAATGCCTGTAACATCATTAGGCACAGTACCTACATAATATAAAATTACCCCTGTTGGGCTTCCTGATACATTGCTAATTGTTACATCATCGGTTCCACAAGGAGATAAATTAATAGTTTGCCCAGCCCAAACTCCTGTAAATAAAGAAGCTGTAAAATCACCAACTGGCGCTGCTGAGGTAACCCAATCTGTAGCAGGATCCATATTAGTAAGGGTACCATTTATGTTATTATTACTTGCATCAGTTAGTGTGGAGCCAGCACCATCATCAAATCGATAATAGGCTACTAAACCAGATTCTGAGCCAAACAACCGCTTACTCATACCATCTCTTATTTCCGCTTGAGACCTAGCAACATTCCAAATTCGAACTTCATCCATTTGTCCATTATAATTGGCTGTATAACCATCGCCAAGTAAAACAGAAAAACCACTAGCAACAGCAGCTCCATAATTAGCTGCAGTCGTACTTGTTTGTTCACCATTTATGTACCAATAAAGTTGCCCATTGGTTAAATCACGAACTAAAGCCACGTGGTTCCATTCGTTTAAATTTAATGGGGTTCCAGTACTAAAACTTTGATAAGGAGTTGCATTTCCTCCCGAAGTACCATAATAGTAAGTTATGACTCCTGATGTTTCTTGGGTAAACGTGCCTTCTCCTCCATATGCTTTATTATATGGATTTTGGCGGCTTGCAAAACTTCTAGGATAAAGCCACATTTCGATGGTTTGATCACCCGTAATTTGGAGCTCCGTTGAATTACTTATATTTACGAAATCATTCCCTCCATCAAAATCTAATGCTAACTCCGCACTGGCAGGATCTAATAATTTAACAGTATCTTGATCAATACAGCCACCTCCACCATCTACTTGTACGTAATAGGTGCCACCCGAAGTAGCATTAAAAGTTTGCCCAGTAGAGCCATCTTGCCATAAATATGAAATAAAACCACTGCCCGCATCTAATAATTTAGAACTACTACATGCTAAGTTCGTATCAGGCCCTATATCTACGGGTGAGCCTGTTACAACAGTTGCAGTTACAGCTACACGTGGGCTCTCACACGTCTCACAGCTTTTATCAGCCGCATCTAATACCCAATCAGTAGCTGGGTCCATATTGGTTAAGGTGCCATTATTATCATTTGAAGTTAGATCTGTTAATGTTGAGCTGCCAGTAGCATTATTAAAATCCCAATAACCCACTAGGTTTGCATCTGCCAAACAATCACAACAAGTAGTCATATTAGTTTGAACTTCTCCTGCAGTTCTTGCAGATTTCCAAATTCTTAATTCATCTATTCTTCCTGCATAATTACTTACATAACCTGCTGCAATAGTTGCAGGATTAGGGCTAAGTGTTGCCGCCACATAATTAGCTCCGGCTTGATTGGTCAACACTCCATTTATGTACCAATAGAGTTGGCCATTAGTTAAATCTCTAACAATAGCAATGTGATTCCACTG
>CAZDQR010000199.1:0-6198 GCA_964507315.1 uncultured Roseivirgaceae bacterium | reverse complement strand
AAACCAGGAATGCCAAAAGATTTACCTGCCGATCCAAACATTATAATATTGTCTGATTTGCCTTTATAAATCTCCGTCATACCAAGAAATGAAGCATTGGAATAAATTACATCTGCGTGAATTTCATCAGTAAGCATTAGTACTTTATGCTTTATACAAATTTTAGCAATTTTTTCAAGTTCTTCTTTATTCCAAACCCTGCCCACAGGGTTGTGTGGGCTGCATAAAAGCATGGCCGTATTATTTTTGTCGGCCGCTTTTTTTTCTAAGTCTGCAAAATCAATTTCATATCTTCCATCCTTAAGTGTTAGCCTATTATTTGCAATTTTTCGCCCTACACCTCTAATTATACCTTTAAATGCTTGGTAAACTGGAGGCTGAATAATAATGCCTTCACCTTTTTTAGTAAGTTCATCAATAACAGCTGCTAGCCCACTATTTACACTAGTAGTAAATAAGAGGCCTTCCATTTTTATCTCAACTTCATGTCTTTTTTTAAACCAATTTATTAATGGTTGCTTAATTTCAGGAGTTTTTAGTTCATAAGGAAAGAGTCCTCTTTTTGCCGTTTTTTTTAAGGCTTTAACCAATTCGGGCATCACAATAAAATCCGAATCTGCTACCCAAAATGGCGCAACATCAGCCGATCCAAAATTGCCTATCAAATAATTTTTGTTGTATCGAACAAAGGTTGAACGATTAACATCTTTTTTATATTTATCAAATGGAGCTGCCATGTTTATTGAGGTTTAGAGACACTAATGTAATCAAATTCAAAATACATTGATTAGTTAATTTCAAACCTTCATTGATTTTAGCTGTGTGACACAATTCACATGATCTAATGCAAAGACTCCTTTATTTTGTATTATAATTTGAAATCATTAGGCAAAACGATGGAATTACGAGAACTTATTAGTGACTCTAATAACACTATTATAGATGTTAGAGGATCATTTGAATTTGAATATGGAAACGCAGAAGGAACTATTAATATTCCTTTAGATGAGATTCCTGCTAGGATAGAAGAGCTGAAGCAAATGGGTGGTACTATTTTGTTATGTTGTGCTTCGGGTAACCGTAGCGGATATGCTGAGGCTTATCTTAAAAATCAAGGAATTGAAAATGTGTTGAATATAGGTAGTTGGATGGATGTACAATATTTACAGTCTAGTGTAGCTTAGTAATAAGTATTTTTAGCACTACTAAAAAAACCGAGCTTGCTCGGTTTTTTTGTGTTCTATTGTAACTTGCGAAGTGTCCATACCAAAGATTACATCTACCCATATTTTATCCGAGCTTGAGTTTAGCTTTTCGAAGAGCTCTGGCCCAGGTGGGCAGCATGTAAATAAGGTTAACACTAAAGTAGGGCTGAGGTTTGATGTTGCAGGCTCAACCATACTAACAGAAGAACAGAAAGAATTATTAGTAAAGAAGTTATCTAATAAACTCACCAAAGAAGGGGTGTTGGTGCTGTCCTCTCAAGAAGCTCGATCTCAATTGGTGAACAAAGAAAATGTGCTTGAAAAACTTGATAAGCTCTTGCAATCTGCTTTTTTTATCAAGAAAAAGAGGAAACCGACTAAGCCCACCAAGGCATCTAACAGAAAGCGATTGGATGGTAAAAAACGCCAATCATTGAAAAAAGCCAACAGGCAAAAGCCATAAGGATGAGTAAAAGCAATATGGTGAGCATTATAATGCCTGTAAAAAATACCGGTGACTTTTTAACAGAATGTCTGGCTTCTATTTTGAGTCAAACGTATCAAAACTGGGAGTTAATTGCAATAGATGATCACTCCGAAGATGAGAGTTATCAAATGCTCAAATCTTACCGTGATAAGGATGCTAGAGTTAAGGTCTTTAAAAACTTAGGTTCAGGTATTATTGCTGCACTTCAATTAGGCTATCGCCATTCACAAGGAGAGTTTATAACTCGAATGGATTCGGATGATGTTATGTCGTCTGAAAAGATTGCCTTGATGGTTGAACAACTTCGTAAAAGAGGCTCTGGCTATTTGTCCGTTGGTTTGGTTAATTATTTTAGTGCAGGCAAGTTAGGAGAGGGCTACTTGAATTATGCTAATTGGCTTAATAAACTGACACTTTCAGAATCTAATTTTGAAGAAATTTACAAGGAGTGCTCCATCCCATCTCCCTGTTGGATGGTTGCTCGAACTGATTTTGGTGCCTGTGGAGGCTTTGCCTCAGAGGTGTATCCAGAAGACTATGATTTAGCGTTCCGATTTAGGAAGGGAGGGCTAAAAATAGCTACTGTTCCGGAGGTAATCCACCAATGGCGCGATTATGAAACACGCACTTCACGTACGGATAAGAACTATGCAGATAATCGGTTTTCAGAATTAAAAGTGATGCATTTTGAAGATCAAGATTATGATGCAGAAAAGCCCTTAGTGCTTTGGGGAGCAGGTAAAAAAGGGAAGAAAATTGCTCAACTTTTAATAGAACATAAAATGGAGTTTCAGTGGGTTTCAAACAATACAAATAAGGTTGGCCGAGATATTTATGGAGTTATTCTAGCGGATATGTCAGCACTTGAACAATTAGAAGATGCACAGGTAGTTATTGCCATCAGCTCACCAGATGATTCTGAAGAAATAAATCAGGTAATGGATAAAAATCTACAGAACCAATACTATAGATTTTTCTAGGACACCCTAAACGAGTAATTGTTTTCTTCTCCAGTTGCAACCCCGTTCTCGTATTGCCTTTCAGTAAAATCAACAACTCCTTCTTTGTTTACTGTAATTAGTGTGGTGCACCTAGTGCCATATCCCTCAATATTAATAAAACGAGGTGAAATGGCTTTTTCTTTTTCCAATGGTAGTCCTGTGGAGGGTAATTGCTCATCTGCTGCTTGTTGTTGGTTTACCATAATACTATATAAAGCCTCTTTGTCTAGGGTAGGTTGTGAGAGTAGTGGAGCAAGTTCTGCCTTGCCAGATTCAATTTTTGGCCATTTACTATCAAGTAAGGCATTGCTTAGGCCGTATAACCCGGTGCCAAGTTGTGCAATTTTATTCCCATAATTGGAGTAATACCAAGGGTCGTTGAAGCTGCCTGTAATAAGGCTATATCCATTATATAAATTGCCAGTTTTGCTTAGCGCTTTTAAATACTCCTTTGGCTCAAACTCTCCGGCTAAATAATCCGAAACTAATTTTCCTCTTGTAGGTGCATTGGGTTTTATGTTGGCAATATCTCTATAATTGGTAAGCATAGCCATATATCCATTTTTTGTTATTCCCATCCATGTGCCACCTCCTTCAAGGTCTTTGCCGCCTAATATGTTTGGGTTTTCTTCCCAATAATTGGCTGCTAGGGTAGGGCGCTTAAAAAATTCATCTCGGTTAGCCAAAATGATTAAAGGATACTCTTTATGTTGTTTGTAAGATAGAAATATTAAGCACATAGTCTAGTTAGCAGTGTTCAATGTACAATGATCAATTTACAATTCGTAATTAAACATTGTACATTGATAATTAATCATTGTACATTGATAATTAATCATTGTTAATTGTTTTTATAAAGCCAAACTCTACGGCTAAAGTTCCAATTATAAGAAGAATTATTATCCAACTGCTAGCCATCATTACAGGATTCGACCAATTATAAATGGATGGCTTAAACTCAAATTCAATTGTATGCTTTCCTGCAGGAAGTTCTAGTGCTCGTAACACATAATTCACCCTAAGTATCGGAGCTTCATTCCCATCAATAGTGGCCTTCCATCCATCCTTATAATATATCTCCGAAAATACAGCTAAGCCTACTGCATCATTTGTGGAGGTATATGTTAAATGGTTAGCCTTGTATTTTGTCAGTATAATTGTGCCATTAATCCCAAGTGTGGTTTCTTGTACTTTAAATTTTGATTGATCAATTATAGCCGTAGTTTTTGTGTTTGCCTCAACTGTTTGTGCTAATTCTTCATCAGGAGAATTTACGTTGGTAAGAGATTTTACAAACCACGCATTCCCATTGGCGTTTGCATTAGGGATTACTGCATCTTTACTAGGCCCTGCTACAAAATACCTAGTATTTAACATATTCAGCACTCCTTGATTGCTGAAATCCCCAGAGCCTGCTCTTAAATTACTAATTACTTCTTGGTGTTCTGCTGTAAGGCCTTTTGTAATCAAGTCTTGATACCTTCTTAATTTGGCTCCATGATACCCACCAATAGAATTATGGTAATAGCTTGTTTTGGCTTCATTCCAAGGATTTTGTAAGTTGAAAACACGGTAATCGAGGGCCTTGTCCTTCAATATCAATTGGTCGGCTTCAGTTTTTTGAAAGAATGCTCTTTTAGGGTTTATCTTAAAACTGCTATCATTTAATAATTTCTTATCGGTTGACCATAAATCAACTAGCATTAAAAATGACAAAATTAGATATAGTACAGGAGGTTTAATCTTTTTAGTAGAAGTTGCAAAAATGGCAGCTCCACTAATTGCGATTAAAAAGAATGTGAACATTGCACTACTTTTTAATAGTGCTTGTCTATCAGCATGAATAGGCGCAACCAACCATTCAGGTAGTTGGGCATCAACAGCACCATTATAATTTATAAGACCTCCAAATAACCAAAGTAAAATGGCAAACCCTGCAGTAAAACCAACGGCTATTCCCAATTGTTTTTTTGTTTTGCTATTCCATTCTAGTTGTAAAAATTTTTCTAGCCCAATAAATCCTAAAAGGTTCAATGATACAATTGGTATTATAATGGCAAATGTTACTGATCTGAATTTGTTATAGCCAGGGAAATAATCGAACATAAAATAATTGAAGCTACTAAAACTACTTCCCCAAGTTAACATAATGCCGAGTATAGCAACGATGCTCATCCAAACTGTATACTTTTTAGGGAGCGTTACTAAGGCAAGTACAACTAAAAACAGGATGATTGCGCCCATGTAATAGGGTGCAGAATAGGCTTGGTCGCCCCAATACGTAGGCATTCCTTGGAGTTGTTGCTCCACCTGTGGTTTCGAGGCGCCTTGCTTCAGCATAAACTTGCCAGTTTCTGAATCCAAGTCTAACTTTTGGCGAGAAGAGCCTCCCATGCTATTTTCAAAAAAGAGGGTCATTGGTTCAAATATCCCTTGGCTATATTCAAATGCATAGGCTTTTGTGAGCCCATCTTTGTTTTCTCCTGTTGCCACTTGGCTTAGCTCAGATTTTCCTCTAATAGAGTATTTGCTGTACTCCATTGTGCTTAAAAGGGAGCCAATAAAAGTGGCTAACCCCAACATCGCAGCAGCTACCAAAATGCTACTTTGCTTTAAAAAGGGTGCTAAGGTTTGGTTTTTAATAGCATCGACTAATTCTGATATGCCATAAGCAGCAATCATTAAAAACAAGTAATAGGTTATCTGCAAGTGCCCAACACGTAGTTCAAGAGCAACTGCTAAAGCTGTTAACGTAAAACCAAGGAGGTATTTACCCTTAAATACAGTTCTAATCCCGGCTAGTACCAATGGCATAAAGGCCACGGCTGCAATCCTTGAGTTATGACCAGCGTTTATTCCAATAATATTATAAGAAGATAAACCAAAGGCCAGAGCTCCCGCAATGGCTAAATAGGGTCTAACGCCAAAAGAGAGTAGTAAAATATAAAAACATAGAAATGATAAGTAAACAATTCGAACTGGGTGTGGTAATCCAAATGACATGGCTACTTGCAGTTTGCCTAAAATGCTATTTCCCCATTGAACGTTAATGAGGTAGCCAGGCATTCCACTAAACATCGAGTTCGTCCAAAGTGCTTCTTCTCCAGTATTCTCTCTAAAGTCAATCAATTCTTTGGCTCCCCCTTCCCATTGTTGAATATCGTGCTGACTTATTGATTTATGCTCAAAAAAGACAGGTTTAAAGTAAATAATGGTAACTAAAAGAAAAACTAAAAGAGCTATTATGTGGGGAAGAACTTGCTCTTTAAAATTGATTTTGCGCATATTGATAAATTAAACTGCTAATATCTTTAAACAGGTTGAATATAGACCAATTATAAAAGAATAAATTAACTTTGCACCTCCAAAAATTAGAATATTATGTTTGATAGTTTAAGTGTAAAACTGGATAAAGCCTTTCAATCCTTAAAAGGGCAGGGGAGAATAACCGAAATTAACGTAGCCAGTACGGTTAAAGAAATTAGGAAAGCACTTATTGATGCCG
>CAZDQR010000198.1:0-6199 GCA_964507315.1 uncultured Roseivirgaceae bacterium | reverse complement strand
TTGTTATCGGATATTACCTGCTTCGTGTTTTTGTAGATGCACAACGATTGATAGCTCAAGGCGTTATTAAGAAAAATCAGTGGTGGTTTATGCTCATTCCTTTTAGGCGAGGGAGGTATTTAAAACAATTATACTGGACGCTATAATATATGAAGAAGAACATCATCATAGGAGTTTTAAGTATTATCTCTCTGTGTTTTTTACTTTTTGCATTTGTGCAAAAAACACAGAACGAAGAACTAAGAATTCAATTAAGAGAAGCTGAAAAAATGGCAATAGAGAACCAGAAATTGGCTGAGCACGCAAAATTAATGGCTATTGAAGCTCGAAATAGAGCATTAGAACTAGCTACCCAAGCGATGTTAGACACTGAAGGAGCTAAAGAAGCAGCTCAAAACACTC
The DNA here is from genome assembly GCA_964507315.1 of uncultured Roseivirgaceae bacterium. Lineage (GTDB taxonomy): Bacteria > Bacteroidota > Bacteroidia > Cytophagales > Cyclobacteriaceae > JAKISE01. The sequence goes on along the minus strand of CAZDQR010000198.1, from coordinate 5,797 downwards.
ATTAATTAACCACCTACTATGCTTATAAAACCACTTTTAACAATTCCTTTTTGCGTATTATTATTTTCTAATACTTTCGCTCAAGAAACGCGAATAACTGGCAGTCTTCCAAGCGATTTTACCTCTATCCAAGTGATAACTTATCGAAATCCTTTTAGTGATAATATCATTGGTTTAGCCGAAATAGAAACAACTAATGGAAAGTTTGAAGTAAGTTTTCCACTTGCTACCAAAAAGACTATTGTATTCCAGTCTGGGAACTATACTGCTTCTTTAGACCTGAAACCAAATGTGTCCTACACCATCAATTTTAAGAAAGGAGAAGGTCATAAAAAACTAAGTCAGAAATCACTTTTAGTCAGTAATATCACTTCTAACGATGAAAATACAAATGAAATACTACGAATTGAGAAAGAAATTGATGAAATAAGATTGGGTTTTAAAAAAGGAATAAGATCAAGTAAATATGAGCAAAGTCTAAGTAAATATTTAGTAGATCAATTAGACTTAATGAAAGATAATGAAGCATTACTCAAAGAGTATACAAATTCTACTTCTTTTGGTAGTCAACTTAGTTATTTAAAATCAAGTGACCAAGAAACCTATTTTAAAAAGCTAGAAGCAATCTATGAGGAGAACATGGAATTTAACTTTTCAGGAATGAAGACCGTGAATACTATTTATGTAAATGAAATAGTTTCATTATACTTTTTCAGTAAAGATAAAAAAGCTGATTATTTCGAAATAACCTCAAAATCCATTGAAAAGATACAGAACAAAAAATTGCAAGAAGCTGTTACTTTTTTAACAATTGCCCAAGCTTATAGAATATTCTCTTCACAATCGTCAGTATTAAACCAAAAACTAATCAATTTCAAAGCTACGTGTCAAGATTCAGCCCTGAAAGAATATGCTGAAAAATTATTGAAAAGCCACAATTCAAATCTAATTGGAACAAAGCTTAAAAATTTAAATCTCATTGATCTAAGTAATCAAAACATTAGTTTTAATGATTACAAGGGCACTTATCTATTATTGGATTTTTGGGCGACTTGGTGTGGCCCTTGTGTTAAATCAATGAAACTACTTCCACACATAAAAGAAAATCTTGAGACGGAGCTCTCCATCCTTTGTATTTCTAACGACTCTCCTTTAGAAAAAATGAAAACTTTTGTAGCTAAAAATAACTATAATACTTCAATGGACTTTGCTTATGCAGAAAACAAACTTGAAATGAACAGTTACTTTGAAAAGCAAGCAATTCCGTTGTACTATTTGATTAGTCCTGAAGGAATAATTATTGCCAAAGCAGTTAAAGACCCTACAGCGATGATAAAAGAACATTTAAAGTAAAAGAATACTACAAGGAGAGGATAACCTCACCAACTAATGCTTGCACTGGCTTCTCAGCATCTAACCAATTCAAATTATAACCCTTTTTCTCCATTCGTCTAAACCATGTCATTTGCCGTTTGGCAAACTGGCGGATGCCGATATTTAACCGCTCTATCATTTGTGGTTTATCTACTTCGCCCAATAAATAGGCAGTTATCCATTTATATTCTAGTCCATAATAGGTTAAATCAGGAGGTGAAAGCCCAGAAGCAAGTAAAGCTTCTACCTCTTCAATCATTCCGTTTTCTAAGCGGAAGAGTAATCGTTCATAAATTCGCTTTTTAACCAATTCTCTGTCTAATTGTAACGAGAAAATTACAGGCTCAATGGTAGGCATCTTTCGCACTGGAGCGTCATTTTTAGCTAGGTACTCTCCTATTTCAATACCACGTTTTATTTTCTTTGTAGTGCCAATATCTAGCTGTTTTAAAATTTTAGAAGGAATAAGTTCAACCCTTTTTAGCAGTTCTATTTCCTCTAATTCTTCCAATTCCACCCTTAAAACCTCATTAATAGGAATAGCTGCCCACGGATTGCCTTCCAAGGCGGTTTCTATGTATAAGCCACTGCCACCGCAAAGTATTGGTTGTTTATTTCTAGTTTGTATTCCTTCTAATGCGTGTACGTAATCCTTAAAATACTGATTGATAAAGTATTTATCTCCTGCTTCTTGAATATCTATAAGGTGGTATGGAATTTCAGCACCGTTAATCGTAAAATCTTCCAAATCCTTGCCTGTGCCAATATCCATATTCCGATAGACTTGTCGAGAATCGGCACTTAACACTTCTCCATCTAGCTTATAAGCGAGTTGTGCAGCCAATTTAGTTTTACCTACTGCAGTTGGCCCTGTAATTACAATCAGTTTATTGTCCACGCTTCTTTAAATCTAGTAAATACTTGGCACTTCCTTGATTAAAAAATTTATGGGAAGGTTCATTCTCCCTTGCTGTATCAAATTTGTAATTTCTTATGTTAGAATCAGAATGAATACTAAAAGGCTGAGGGGCCAACTCACCAATTTTTTCAAACCCAATTTTAATATAACCTCCACCGTTTGACCAATCCAAATCGGCATAGGTCATAATATCTTCGGGAGATTGCTCTTTGATGAAATGCGCTATTAATTTACTTAACCCACCAACTACAGTGAGCCCATTTTTATTGCAAAACCGAATAAGTTGGTGCGATTTAAATACTTCATCTCCCCTATGTATGGGGCAAGATGCACTAAATAGTGCAACTGCTACTAGTTCATCACCAAATAATAACCCATACTTAAATTTGCCATTTGCAGGCTCATTTAGATGATTCTCTTTTAAAAAAGCTAATAATTCTGGTTTATGAAGCTTTATAATTGTTGTTTTCCGCGCAAATACTCTAGTAGTCAGGTTAAAAAGCGAATTAATTCTAGCTTGTACAATTTCCTTTCTAAGCAACCAGTGATCCTCCCAAATATGCACCTTTTTAATATCTTCTGGAATTAAATACCCTGTGTCCTCTTTTTCTACCACCGAATGAAAAACGAACCCGATGTTAGCCTCTGAAAGAAATAGGCCCCAAGGTTCTAGCTCATAATTAGGTCGTATTTGGCTTATAAAAGAGATTACTTCTGAGGGGAATGAATTCACGTTGCAAAAATAGAGTAATTGTCCACATCCTCACTAATTTGGCAAGTGAACCATTCATAAATAGATTGCGTTTTAAAAATATGCCGATAAAAACCACTTGCCTATTACTTATTCTTTCTTTTAACTTACCTGCATTAGCACAAACGCTAAATGGCTTTGAATTGAGTAAAGCCCTGATTAATCCGTTGGAAATAAAGAAAGGAGGGCCAGGTAGAGATGGGATTCCTGCACTTAACTACCCGCAATTCGTATCGAGTACTGAAGCTATATTTTTAAAAGATACGGATCTTGTTATAGGGTTAAGTATTGGGAATGAAGCAAAGGCCTACCCTATAAACATCTTAAATTGGCATGAGATTGTAAATGATTCTATCAATGAGCAACCTGTAGTAATAACCTATTGTCCTCTGTGCGGAAGTGGTATTGTATTTAATGCACTCGTAAAAGAGCAGGCACTCACCTTTGGCGTATCTGGATTGCTTTATAATAGCGATGTTCTGCTATACGACACCCAAACGGAGTCATTATGGTCGCAAATGATGTTAAAAGCCATTAACGGTCCCTTGAGTGCAAAAAAACTTGCCTTACTACATTCTGATTTAACCACTTGGAAGGAATGGAAAGAGCGGCACCCAAGCAGTCTAGTACTTTCAGATAAAACAGGGTTTAAGAGAGATTACAGGAAGAATCCTTACCAAGGATATACTGAAACCAAAGAAACCTATTTTCCAGTAAATGCCACTAGTGAAAAACTGCCACCCAAAGAACGTGTGCTTGGGATCCAAGTAAAAAGTGGATTTAAAGCCTATCCATACAGTGAACTTGCCAAACAAGAAGGTATTATTAAGGATGTATTTAAAGGAACCGAAATTAACATTCGATATAATCCTACAACCAAAACAGCTGTATTAGTTAGCCCACAACAAATCAATTCTGTTTCTAGTTACTGGTTTGCTTGGTATGCATTTCACCCTTATACTAAGGTGTATCGTTCTAATTAAATCTACTCAAAACAAGAGAAGACTCCTTATTGATATCCGCTTGCTTATCTTTGAATAATGCACTTGACACCTCTTTTTTCTCTCTATCAAGCCATTTAATCAGTTTTGCATCTTTAAAATAATAACGATTTTCGATGATCACCGATTTAGATAAATCAAACGATTCAGTATCATAAATGGGTACATTATAATCGAAGGAACTACTAAAAACGAAAAACAAGCTTGCCTCATTATAATAATACTCAGTAACCAACTTCCCCGTTTCACCATAATAAGTACTTTGTATTTTAATTATTGCTTCTTCTCCCTTATACCCCAGTAACTCTCCACCTTCAGTTGACTCATTATCTGCGTCTAAGCTAATTGGAGTAATCTTTTTACATAATTCATTAACAGCCTTATATTGTGTTCGGATATAAGTAATCTCGCTATCAACATTCACTAATTGCGCTTTTGAGCCAAAAATTATCAATTGAAAAACGATTGCTAATGTTAGATACCTTCTCATACTAACATTACCCCTGTTCCGTTACCACTTGGCAATACAATATTACCTTCTACTAAAGAGGCGCCAGAGGCCACATCGTCTGTTAAAAGCATGCTGCCATCCATATCTATATAATCTAATTGAGGACTGAGTTGTGCAATTGCTGATATGCCTACAGATGATTCCGTCATACAACCAACCATTACTTTTAGGTTGAGTTGTTTCGCATGAGCTATCATTCTACGCGCAGGTGTTAGCCCTCCACATTTCATTAGCTTAATATTTATCCCCTGAAAATGGCCCTCGCATTTTGAAACAGAATCTTCTTTAATACAGCTCTCGTCAGCCATAATAGGGAGTTTGCTATGGGCATATACTTCTTTCATTCCATCCCAATTATCTGCTTTTAAAGGCTGCTCTATAAATTCCACGCCAAGTTTTTCTAATTGAACTGAGTTCTCGATAGTTTCTTCTACCGACCAACCACAATTAGCATCTACCCTAAAAATGGCATTGGTATGTGAACGTAATTCTTTTATGATGGCTAAATCTTCGGATGTGCCAAGCTTAATTTTATACATTGGCCAAGGCACTTCCTTCATTTTATTAACCATTGTTTCAATAGTATCGATACCAATGGTATAATTAGATTGTGGAAGTTGACGCGTAGTTTGCCCCCAAATTTTGTGCAAAGGCTTGCTTTTAAGCTTACCATAAAGATCGTGAATGGCTAAATCAATTGCACTTTGTGCAAACGTATTTACTGAAAGCAGGCTCTTGGTGTGCTCCCAAAAATCTTCAGGCTTTTCCCCATCATACGCTTCAATAAGGGTTCTAGCAGATTCAATAACCTCAATCATTGATTCAATTGAGTTATTATAATAATTACTTGCAGTAGCTTCTCCCAACCCAACATACTGCCCATTACTAAGTTGAACTATTAAGGTTTTTTGAACGTCTCGCACATCGTGGGCAATTTTAAATGTATGCTTCAGGTGTAAATCAAATGACTGCAATGTCAATTTCATAATTTAATTTTTAGATTGATTTAGAATAACAGTAAACATTTATGACACTAACGATTCTAAAATAGTTAGTGATTCTTTCTCGGTATTTAACTCTGCCAGTGCTCCAACCGGAATGGTTGCATTATCACTTATATGACCAAAAGGTAAACCATACATAATGGGAATATTAAGATTGGCGAGCCTTTCTTTTAACACTTCTTCTAACGAAACTGAGTTATCATAGTCTTCGTCCTCAGGATCATCATCACAATCAAA
>CAZDQR010000197.1:0-6213 GCA_964507315.1 uncultured Roseivirgaceae bacterium | reverse complement strand
AAAATCAGTGACAGGTGCAAGTATTGATGTAAGCGGAGGCGAAGTTTTTTTACCTCATTAAGAAGTATGCGTCATTCCTGCGAAGGCAGAAATCTGTTATTTCTTATGAAGAATGCTAAATTGTAGCCATGCATTTCAATTCAATGGCAATAGGCGTAGGCAATTTATTAATTTCCACGGTTGTTCTACAGGGCTGATTGTCTTTAAAGTATTCTGCATAAATTCGATTATAGGCAGCAAAATCATCTTTCATATTGGTTAAAAATACCGTTACATCCACCAATTTATCCCAGCTAGAGCCAGCATCTTCTAAAATATACTTGATGTTTGTAAAAACGGAATGGCACTGAGCTTCTATGTCATAGGAAACAATTTCTCCTGCTTCGTTTAAAGTTACGCCAGGAATTTCTTTACTTCCTTTTTTACGAGGGCCAACACCTGATAAAAACAGCAAATCTCCCACTATTCGAGCGTGAGGATATAAGCCAACGGCATCGGGAGCTTTAGAAGATGTGATTTTCATAATAAGTAAGTTAAATCGAGCATTTCAAAATTACTAATTTAATAATGCTTGTTATAATGTGCTTTTATATTTCTCTTTTAGCCATTCATATTTCAAATCTTATATTTTTGCACTCTTATATGAAAGATTTCGAAATTCTTACACTTGGCAATGGTATTCGTGTGGTGTACAAGCAAGTAACTACCACTAAAATTGCGCATTGCGGTATTGCTATAGATGTAGGCAGTAGAGATGAGTCTGCAGATCAGTTTGGGATTGCTCATTTTTGGGAGCATATGGCCTTTAAAGGAACTTCTAAGAGAAAATCACATCATATAATCCATAGTATAGATTCTGTTGGGGGCGAGCTTAATGCCTATACCACTAAGGAGAAGATATACTTTTATACCTCTGTCTTGGATCGGTTTGTTGATAAGGCGCTTGATGTTTTATCTGATATTACCTTCAATTCTATTTTTCCTGAAAAACAGATTGAAAGGGAGCGACAGATTATTTTAGAAGAAATGGCGATGTATAGTGATACCCCAGACGATGCCATTCAAGATGATTTGGAGGATCAGATATTTGGGAACCATCCTTTGGGGCATAATATATTAGGTACGCCTAATACTGTTCGCTCGTTTACCAAGGCTCATTTTAATGAATTTATAAATACTTCAATTGACACCTCCAGGATTGTAGTTTCTATTGTAGGAAATTTATCATTAGCTAAAGTTAAAAAGCTGATGGATAAGTATATGGCACCAATACCAACTTATACAAATCCTAAAAGAAAGCTTATTACTACAGCGCATAAAGCCAGCCAAATAGAAATCAAGAAGCCTATTCAGCAAGCGCATGTAGGCATAGGCATTCCTGCGTTTAGTATTGCTGATAACAGAAGGGTGCCACTGGCTATTATTTCCAATTTATTGGGTGGTCCAAGTATGAATACTCGTTTAAATATGACGCTGAGAGAAAAAATGGCTTGTGTCTATTCCATTGATGCCCATTATGGAGCATATGCAGATACAGGGTTATTCTCAATCTTTTACGGTACCGAAGAAAAGAACCTTAAAAAGAGTAAAAAAGCCATATTTCGTGAGCTAGACTTAATGAAAAATAAGCGGTTAGGTAGTTTACAACTGCATCGGTTAAAAGAGCAAATGCTAGGTCAGTTAGCAATGGCCGAAGAAAGCTATGCAAGTTTAATGCTTTCGATGGCTAAGAGTTTACTCGATTTAGGGAAAATTCAGTCTATAGAAGAGGTATTTAAGGATATAGAAGATGTGAGCGGCACACAAATTCAAGAGATCTCTAACCTTGTATTTCAACAAGATCAAATAAGTACACTTACATTTATACCTAAGGATAATGGAGTTTATTAGTGAAGAATTGGCTAGTTATGTAGAACAGCATTCGAATGCTGAGAGCGAGCTATTATCTAAAATTAACAGAGAAACCCATTTAGAAGTATTACGGCCACGTATGCTTTCGGGGCATTTACAAGGAAGAGTATTAAGTATTTTGGCTAAAATGATTTCGCCTCAAAACATACTTGAAATTGGCACTTATACGGGCTACTCTGCCTTATGCTTGGCAGAGGGCTTGCAAAAAGATGGTAAACTCGTTACAATTGATAAAAATGAGGAGCTGGAAAGTAGAGCAAGAGGTTATTTTTTAGAAAGTGAGTTTAACGAACAAATTGAGTTTAAACTAGGTGATGCCTTGGATCTAATCCCTAAATTGAAACCAAGCTTTGATTTAATTTTTATGGATGCAGATAAAACTAATTACCTAAATTATTATAATCTTGTTATCGATAGAATGGAATCGGGTGCGTTTATAATAGCCGATAATGTGTTGTGGTCTGGCAAGGTTGTTGAACCAAAGGATACCCTAGATGCAGACACAAAAGCGCTTATTGAGTTTAATAAAGTTGTACAAAATGATGAACGAGTTGAAAATGTGCTTTTCCCAATTCGTGATGGTTTAATGATTATTAGAAAAACATGAGATTACTAAGTGTTATATTTTGTTTCATAGGTGCAGCGTCATTGGCACAAACACCAAAAGTGCCATCTAAAATGGAATTTGCTGGTATTCAGCTTAAGTTTTCAGAAGGGGCTCGTAAAGAAATTCAAGAGAAAGTAAATGCGCTTACCAAAAGCCAAAAGCACTTTATGATTAAAGTGAATAGAGCGGCCTCTTATTTTCCTATTGTAGAGCAAATTTTTGAAGAGGAGGGTTTACCAGGCGATTTTAAATATTTGGCTATTCAAGAAAGTGGCTATATTTCAGATGCAGTATCAAGTTCAAATGCAGTTGGTTTTTGGCAGTTTAAAAAAGCTACGGCACAAGAGGTGGGCTTACGGGTAGATTCTAAAGTTGATGAACGATTAAATATTGCTTCCGCAAGTAGAGGTGCTGCGAAGTATCTTCAGCAAAATAATTTATATTTTAATAATTGGGTTCACGCATTGCAAGCTTACCAAATGGGTGCTGGGGGAGCACAACGATCCTTAAAGCATATAGAAAGTGGCGCTAAAACTATGCACATTACAAAAAATACCTATTGGTATGTGCTTACTTTCTTATCTCATAAAATTGCTTTTGAGTCAGCCGTGGAATTGGCTAGGTTAAATGTGCCACAACTCTACATTTACCCCGATGGGAAAAACAAATCGCTTAAAGAAGTTGCCAAACAAACCTCTAGCTCGTTAGATAGCTTAAAAAAGTATAATAAATGGCTTAAAACTAAAGTGATACCAAGCGATAAAAAATACGCTGTTATTATTCCAAATTTTATAATTACTCCAATTGCTCCTTTAATGACGAAAGCCGACCAATCCATGGTAAAAGAAATTGTTGAAGAAGCAAAAAAAGATGGATTGATTTTGCCTCATACCATGCCGGCAATAAAGAAATTCAGGGTTAATGGTTTACCTGCGGTAATGTCTAATACCGAAATAAGTATTGATGACTTGATAGAAAAACTTGATGTTTCAGCATCTACTTTTGCAAGCTATAATGATATTTTACCTCATTATCAGATAATACCTAATCAAGTGTATTATTTAAAGCGAAAAATGCCAAAAGGTAAGGTTTATTATCATACAGCTAAACAGAATGAAACTTTATGGTCTATAAGTCAGCGGTTTGGGATAAGGCTTGATAAGATAAAAAAAATGAACCGTATGGATGAAGCCCAAAGTGAGCTAGCAGTAGGTAGAGTGCTTTGGCTCAAGAAAATAAGACCTAAAAATATAGCAATTGAATATAAATAAAAATTGACAGAATATTTGATTGAAATCACCTTGCAATATTGAAGCAATATTCTATCTTTGATTAAAGAGTACCAATATTCTATATGAGCGGAGCTGTTAATGTAATAGGAAAAGTGATGTTAGTCGATGATAACGACACTGATAATTTTATCAGTAGAAGAATTATTGAAATCACAAAATTTGCTGAAGACGTAATTGTTAAAAATTCAGGAAAAGGTGCACTCGACTATCTAAGAGAAAACGAAAATTCTGCCAGTGAGCTACCAGATATTATCTTTTTAGATATTAATATGCCAATTGTAGATGGGTTCGTTTTTCTATATGAATATGAAAAATTCGGTAATTTAGTCAAAGACAAATGCAGAGTTATAATCCTTTCTAGCTCTGATAATAAGAGAGATATTGATAAAATTGTTAATAACGACTACGTTATTAAATTTGTTACTAAACCTCTTACCGAAAAAACATTAGAGGAAATTCAGCATTTAGAATTTTAATTGGTTTTATAGTTCGATCTAATAATCAGGATCTAAACTTAGCTTTTCTTGGAGTAATTTAATAGCAGGATACTTATCTGCTAAATGATTAAACTTCTCTTTATTTGTATAAAGCATTTTCTTAGAAGCATTTTCTAATTTTTCTAATTCTATTTTAATTGCATCGTTTTGTAATTCTCCTCGTAAGTGAGCCTGAAGCTCAACTTTTAACTTATCGAAAGTAACTTCTAAAATGGAATTATGAATCTGTATTTTTATAATATCCCCGGCCTTTACATAGGTATGTTTAAGAAAAGCAACTTCTTGGTCATTGCCCAAGTTGCGTCTCAATTCTGTAAAGCTTTCCCAAGCCGTTGCTAATTCTTGCTCGGTATAAGAGTTAACTTTAGTTTCCTTAATATCGGTTTGTATAACCTCTTTTTTCTTCTCTTCTTCTTGAGTTGCAATTTTCGATTTTACGCTGCCAATACTCGGTATACCAATTGTTTTTTTAGGAACAGAGGGCACTTTTATGCTAACTGATTCCTTTTGGGGAGTAGGTGTGTCAGCTTTAGGTGGAGCAATGGGTGTTTCGGGCGCCTTTAAAACAGGCTGTATTACTTTTTTTCGGTGCTAGCCTCCAACTGAGCAACATTAATTATTGAGTTTAAATGAGTTAATTTCATTAAGGTGATTTCTACATGCAGCCGTTGGTTTTTTCGGCTTTTATATTCGAAATCACAGGCAGAAAGCAGGTTTAGTCCATTCATTAAAAATGATAAGGAACAGTTGTTTGCTTGCTCTGCATATTTTGCTTGCACAGATTCTGGCACATCTAAAAGGGTGATGGTTGCATTATCTTTACACATCATTAGGTTTCTAAAATGGTTGGCCATACCAATAATGAACTCGTGTCCATCAAATCCATTTTGTAGAATTTCGTCAAAAAGCAATAACCCTTCGGATTGGTTCTTTTCTATGAAGTAAGTAATTAACTTAAAGTAAGTGTCGTAATCGAGGATGTGTAGGTTGCTTACAGTATCGGCATATGTAACTGCACCTTCCGCAGAAAATGTTACGATCAAATCAAATAAGGATAAAGCATCTCTTAAAGCACCATCCGATTTTTGGGCTATTAAGTGTAGAGCTTCTTCCTCTGTTTTAATTTTTTCTGTCTCTGCAATTTTTAGTAAGTGCGATGCAATATCAGAAACTTGAATACGGTTAAAATCATAAATCTGACAACGAGAAAGGATGGTAGGTAACACTTTATGCTTCTCGGTAGTTGCCAAAATAAAAATGGCATATGGAGGAGGCTCTTCTAATGTTTTTAAAAAAGCATTAAATGCTTGTTGCGAAAGCATGTGCACCTCATCAATAATATATATTTTATACTTGCCAGATTGCGGAGGATAGCGAACTTGATCGATAAGGTTTCTTATATCATCAACCGAGTTATTAGAAGCTGCATCAAGTTCAAAAATGTTCAGAGATAAATCTATGGCATCATCCCCTTCGGTATCATTAATCATTTTTGCCACAATGCGGGCGCACGTGGTTTTACCAACACCTCTTGGGCCACAAAACAATAATGCTTGTGCTAAATGATTATTTTCAATAGCATTTTGCAAAGTGGTAGTAATATGCCCTTGCCCAACAACTTCTTCAAAGCCTTTGGGTCTGTATTTACGTGCTGAAACAACAAAATTCTCCATTGCCTCGAAGATAATAAGAAGACATAAGATTATTGAGGTTAGACTTTAGATTTTTGAAAAATCTGCTTTATTTATGTCGTGCATTGTACAACAGACTTCAAACATTATATATTTGCAGTCCTATAAAAAGATATGGGGTCGACTGGAATTGACAGTAGGCGAATATTATATACTGGCATGTCGGGTGAGGAGTTAACATCCGTAATCAATATACTCAAACCATATTTGGCGAA
>CAZDQR010000196.1:0-6234 GCA_964507315.1 uncultured Roseivirgaceae bacterium | reverse complement strand
AATACACAAGACCTCGAAATTACCCGCGAAAAAGGCCACTTTAAAAACACCCCTTATGTTGCCAGTATGTACGATATTAATTTTACAGCCGATATAATAAAGTGGCAATTAACACAAGATAGCCTCTTTGTTTCTACTCTTACTGCCCGTACCGAAATCCCCTTACTCATTCAATCGAACGAATATTACGACCGAAATATATTTAATGAGGTAGTTGGGCTTTATGATTATAACCCCTTAAAATTGGTGTTGGTTTATGCTAAAAAAGAAAACTCTGATACCTTTTACTCTGATGATTTAGCCGAAGCACGCCACCTAGATTCGCGTGTTTTAAAAGGAGCAATGATCGATTTAATGAGAAGAGGCTATATTAACTATAACACGCTATCGGGCGAAGTTACTCTAACCGAAAAAGCCAAGCATAAAGGCTTAGCACAACGTGGTAAATCAGATTATGATAACATCCTTTTGTTTTCTAAAACAAACAAAGGCTTTAATGGTGTCTTAGATTTAGCATCCCAAGAATTTCATTTTAATGGTGTAGAAAAGTTTTTTCTTTCCAAAATATTAGACGTTTCTGTAGATCCTGATAGCAGTAGAATTACCATAATGCCCAATAAAGATATTAAGTTTAACGGCAAGCTTGCAGCCGGTAATTTTGATTACGTAGGACACGAATTTATATTTAGATATGACAGCTTTTTAGTTGAAATGAACCAAATAGATTCCATTCAGTTTTACATTTTAGAGGAAGATAGTAGAGGAGGGAAAAGAAGAAAAGTTGACAACTCTCTTGCTGGAATTCCTAAGGAAGGCCTTGAAGTAAAAATTGATTCATCAGCAAATCAACCTGCTATAGACACAACTGCAACTACTGGTTTCGACCAATCAGAAGCACCTGCCATTGCAGCAAATAATCAACCGAAAAGCATGAACGCTATTAGCGGAACATCGGGTGTACTATATATAAGTAAGCCCAATAATAAAGCAGGTAAAGAAATCTTACCCAACTATCCTAAATTTAAAGGCGGTGGAACAGGCTCTGTTGTGTATTTTGATAGGCCAGAAATATTAGGAGGAGCCTATGATAAATCCATGTATTTTAAATTACCCCCTTTTGATTTGGATAGTTTAAGTGATAGCGATTTTTCCGCTATTCAATTTGCCGGAACATTTCATTCAAGTGGATGGTTTCCTGAATTTGCCGAAAAACTCCATATTATGAGCGATTATTCTCTTGGGTTTGAGCACAGTATTCCTCCCGAAGGGTATCAGTTATTTGGAGGTAATGGCCGATTGTATAACAGAATTTCTTTAGATAAGCGAGGGCTTGTAGGTAACGGGAAATTAGAGTTTTTAACCACTGTTTTAGAAAGTGAAGCCTTTATTTTCTATCCAGATTCTGTTGCAGCCAATGGATTTCAATACGAAATGCGCAACGAAGAATTTAATGGCGTTGTTTTTCCTCAAGCTTCTGCAGCTACTTATCACATGCAATGGCTGCCCAAGAAAGATAGTATGTACATTCAAAATATTGGGGATCCATTTAGGCTTTATAATGGTGATGGAACATTAGATGGCTCTTTAATTGTAACCAATAAAGGGGTAAAAGGTAGTGGAACATTACTTACCCACAATTCAGAAACATTATCAGATAATTATAGTTTGGGTGGCGAAAGCTATAAAGCAAGGCACTCGAGATTTAAAATAAATTCTAGCAACCCAGAAAAACCTGCCTTTTTTGGTAATAATGTACGGGTAAGTTTTGACTTAATTTCAAAAAAAGCTGAAATTAACCCAGAAGTTGCAGGGGATGCGGCAATCGAATTCCCATATGCTCAATTTAACACCTCTATTACGAGGGCAGTGTGGGATTTGGAAGGACAAAAAGTGTTTATGTCTAAACCAGAAAATATACCTATAGAAGATTCTTACTTTTACACCACCCGTGAAGATTTAGACTCGTTAGCATTTAACGCCACAGCAGCAGAATACGATATGCAAACGCTAGAGTTAAAAGTGAGCGGAATTCCTTTCATTATTGTTGCAGATTCTAAAATCACCCCCGAAAATGGAGAAGTATTAATATTGGAAGATGCTCGTATTGGCACCTTGCAAAATACCAACATTATTTCTGATACTTTAAATGAGTTTCATGAAATATATGATGCCACGGTAACCGTTATATCAAGAAATGAATTTGAAGGGCACGGAACCTATCGTTTTATTAATTCGGAGGAAGATACATTTGCCATACAATTAAGCAATTTTCACTTAGAAGAGTTTGCTGAGGGAAAAAGAGGGAGAACCGCTAAACATACAGTGGCAACCGGAGAAATTATTGAAGAGGACCAGTTATTGATATCGCCAGGCATGTATTACCGTGGCAATGTGAAAATGCTAGCACACAAACCCGCTCTTGAGCTGGATGGATTTGTAAAACTAGATTTAAAAAGTATTCCGGATTATGATACTTGGATAGAGTACAGCAGTAGTGCAGAACAAGAACAAGTGGTATTTAAATATGATGAAAGTCTCACTTCCCAAGGCAAGCTATTATCTGCAGGTCTGCATTTTAAATACCAAGATTTTAGTTTGTACAGCACCTTTTGTTACGACAAAGAAGACGACCAAGACGAAGATTTTTTTAAGCCCTCAGGATTTCTCAGTTTTAAAGCAGATAGCAATGAATTTGTGATTGTAAATCGTGATAAAGATCTTGGTTTATCATACTCTGGTAAAGTGTTTGGCTATGATGAAATTACAAGAAATATACGATTTGAAGGCCCCGTTCGATTTATAGATAATAGTAAAACTCGTGCGATAAAAGCTTCGGCCATTGGACTTGGAAACATGGCAACTAACGAACTTGAGTTTACAAGTTTTATGACCTTGAATTTTAAAATTCCATCACTCCTATTTGATATTATGGGCGATGATTTTAAACGTGTGGTAGATGAGATTGGCGCCCCCGAAGCCATAGAAGACAGAACCGAGTTGCTCTATTTAATGGCAGAGATTATTGGCAATAGAGCCACAAAAGCGTACGAAGAAAAATCCTCACTAGAGTATGTTCCATTAAGTACAATGTCACCCAACTTGGTAAGGCCCATGGTGTTTTCAAATATCAAATTTAAATGGAGCGAAGATCAGAAAGCATTTTATAATGATGGATTTGTGGGTATTTCCAATATTTTACGAACAGATATTAACGCTCAATTCGAAAGCTTTTTCGAAATTAGAAAAACCGAAAATGGAGAAACTATAAATCTATTTATTAAAGCATCGCCAGACTCTTGGTATTATTTTAGCATGGAAGAAGATAAGCTTCTAATGTACTCATCTAACGAAGAATTTAATGCGTTTCTGGCCACCAAAAACAATATGGGTAAGGCTAAAATTGGCGAATTCCAATTTGGACCCATAGATCTCCCAGAAACCCTCCAATTTATTAATTCATTTAGAGCCATCTATTTCGATATTGATGATGATTATAACCTTAGTGACCCTGCCGCTATCGATGATTCTCCTATTGGAACACCAACGGATGACTTACCCAAAGAAGATGATGGGTTTGACGATGATGAAGAAGATGATGATGGGTTTTGAGCCACTTAAAAATATATTTCTCTAGTCATTCTAAATCTTCTACAAGTTTACTCTAACTTTGCGCTAATTTAAGCAAGAGTAGATTTTAACTTCTTTAAAAAAGTATGCCCAAAGACAATAGCATTAAATCAGTATTGATTATAGGTAGTGGCCCCATTGTTATTGGCCAAGCATGTGAGTTTGATTATGCAGGCTCTCAAGCCTCTCGCTCATTAAGAGAAGAGGGTATAGAAGTTACTCTAATTAACTCGAACCCAGCCACCATTATGACCGATAAGGTTACTGCTGACAACATTTATCTGTTGCCACTAACCAAAAAATCGATCATTGAAATACTTAAAAAACACGATATTGATGCCGTTCTACCTACTATGGGTGGGCAAACAGCGCTCAACTTAGCCATAGATTGCGAAAAAGCTGGGATTTGGAACATATTTGATGTGAAGGTGATTGGCGTTGATTTCGAAGCCATAGAAACGACTGAAAATCGCGAAAAATTTCGTCAGAAAATGATCGAAATTAATGTGGGCGTGTGTAAAGGAAATACCGCATCCTCCTTTTTACAAGGAAAAGAAATCGCCCAAGAAATCGGTTTCCCTTTAGTAATTCGACCTTCTTACACCTTAGGTGGTACAGGTGGCGGGTTTGTACATACGCCCGAAGAATTTGAAAAAGCATTATCAAATGGGTTGCACGCTTCCCCAATACACGAAGTGCTTATTGAGCAAAGTATTTTAGGATGGAAAGAATATGAGCTTGAGCTGTTGAGAGATAGTTTAGGAAATATCATTATCATTTGTTCTATCGAAAATTTTGACCCAATGGGCGTGCATACAGGAGACTCAGTAACGGTGGCTCCCGCAATGACATTACCCGATACGGTGTATCAAAAACTAAGAGACCACGCCAAAATAATGATGAATGCCATTGGGCAATTTGCAGGCGGTTGTAATGTACAGTTTTCGGTAAGTACCGATAATAAAGAAATTATTGGTATCGAGATTAATCCTCGTGTTTCTCGCTCATCAGCCCTAGCATCGAAAGCAACGGGTTACCCTATTGCTAAAGTCGCAGCTAAGCTTGCTATTGGTTATAATTTAGATGAACTGCCAAATCAAATTACTAAAACAACCTCTGCGTTTTTTGAACCCGCACTCGATTATGTAATTGTAAAAATACCTCGTTGGAATTTCGATAAATTCGAAGGCTCCGATCATCATTTAGGATTACAAATGAAATCGGTAGGAGAGGTAATGGGCATTGGCCGAAACTTTCAAGAGGCGCTACAAAAAGCCACTCAATCGTTAGAAATTAATAGAAACGGAATTGGTGCAGATGGCAAGGAACTTAAAAATCAGCAAGAGATTTTAGAAAGCCTAGAACACCCAAGTTGGAACAGGCTTTTTCATGTTTATGACGCCTTTAAGTTAGGAATATCACTTTCTACCATCTACAAACTTAGTAAAATAGATAAGTGGTTTTTAACTCAAATAGAAGAGCTAGTTACATTAGAAAAAGAGATTGAACAATATACACTCGAGACACTGCCTAAAGATTTGTTTAGAACGGCCAAAGAAAAAGGATATGCCGATAGGCAACTAGGTCATTTAGTTAAAAGCCTAGAGTCAGACGTGTATAAAAAACGGAAGGAACTAGGCATTAACCGTGTGTATAAAATGGTTGATACCTGCGCTGCAGAGTTTGAAGCAAGCACTCCTTATTATTACTCAACGTTTGATAAAGAAAACGAGCTAGTTGTAAGCAACAAAAAGAAAATAGTAGTGTTGGGCTCTGGCCCAAATAGAATTGGCCAAGGTATTGAATTCGATTACTCCTGTGTGCATGGTGTGTTAGCGGCCAAAGAATGTGGTTACGAAACCATTATGATTAACTGTAATCCTGAAACGGTTTCTACTGATTTTGATGTTGCAGATAAACTCTATTTCGAGCCTGTTTTTTGGGAACATATTTTTGAAATAATAGACCAAGAAAAGCCAGAAGGCGTTATTGTACAATTGGGAGGACAAACTGCTTTAAAACTAGCCGAAAAGCTAGAAAAATATGGCATCCCTGTGATAGGGACATCTTTTGAAGCACTTGATTTAGCGGAAGATAGAGGGAGTTTTTCTAAACTTTTACAAGAAAACAACATTCCATACCCTGAATTTGGGGTAGTGCAAGATGCAGAAGAAGCATTAGAGTTAGCAAAGAAACTTAACTATCCGTTATTAGTTAGACCATCTTACGTACTGGGTGGCCAAGGAATGAAAATCGTAATCAACGATAAAGAACTGGAAGAGCATATTGTTGATATAATGAGAAAAATGCCTAATAATAAGGTGTTATTAGATCATTATTTAGACGGTGCCATTGAGGCAGAAGCAGATGCCATTTGCGATGGTAAAGATGTGTATATTATTGGCATAATGCAGCATATTGAGCCTGCAGGTATCCACTCTGGAGATTCGTATGCAGTTTTACCGCCTTATAATTTAGGTGATTTTGTGGTTCAACAAATTGAAGCTTATACTAAAAAAATTGCTCTCTCATTAAAAACAGTTGGGCTAATTAATATTCAGTTTGCCATTAAAAATGATAAAGTTTATATCATAGAAGCCAACCCTA
>CAZDQR010000195.1:0-6270 GCA_964507315.1 uncultured Roseivirgaceae bacterium | reverse complement strand
TTTCTTTATCTTCTAAAGGAGTTGTATCAGGATTGGCAATGCCAGTTGCCAAAACAGCTCTTTGCGCAAAAGCTGCTACTTCGGTGTGCAAACCAGTAAAATATAAGGTCAGTAGGATGATTGCAAAAATACCCCACTCCTTAACTTCTTTTTTAATCTTAGTACTAGCCATAATCTTTTTATTTCAGTTATTACAAAAATAACGCCACAGAACGTAAAAAGTTCCCAAAATTTAAAATATTGACTTTTACTTAAAAAATATGGATTCGATTCTTTTTGCTTTAGCAATGGAATCATAGATTTGCCCTCCATTTTAAAATATATGAACGAGACCTATTTCCCTCTTATTGCAAAAGAACTAAATGTTCAAACAGCACAAGTACAAGCAACAGTTGAACTCCTAGATGGTGGCGCAACTATGCCATTTATAGCACGCTACAGAAAAGAAGCTACAGGCAGCTTAGACGAAGTGCAAATTGCGGCTATCAGAGATAGAATAGAGCAACTTCGCGACTTAGATAAACGAAGAGCTGCTATATTAAAATCCATTGAAGAGCAAGGCAAATTAACCGATGCGCTTAAGAGTAAAATCTTGGCCATTAAAACGATGTCTGAACTCGAGGATATTTACTTGCCTTATAAACGAAAGCGAAAAACCAAAGCAACCATTGCGCGAGATAAAGGATTAGAGCCTCTAGCTCTAAAGATAAAAACTCAAAATGTAGGCAATGTAGAAGACTGGGCCTTGGCCTATATCGATGATGAAAAGGGTGTGTCATCTGCCGAAGATGCTTTACAAGGAGCAAGAGATATTATTGCAGAGATGGTAAATGAAGATGCAGATGTGCGAAAAAGCCTTCGAAACTTGTTCCTGAAAAAAGGAACGATTGTGTCAAAAGTGTTTTCTGGTAAGGAAGAAGCTGCTGCCAAATATAGAGATTATTTTGAATGGAGTGAGGCATTAGCTAAGGTGCCTTCTCACCGATTATTAGCTATGCGTAGGGGAGAGGCAGAAGGGTTTTTGAGTTTAGATATTAAGCCCGATGAAGAAGACGCTATAGAGATTGTTAATCGTTTACATTTATCAGGTAATTCGCAAAGCAGTAACCAAGTAGCTCTAGCAATTAAAGATGCTTATAAGAGATTGCTGAAACCATCAATGGAAACTGAAGCAAGGGTAACTTCTAAACTTTCTGCGGATGAAAAGGCCATTCAAGTATTTGCTGAAAACTTACATCAATTACTGCTTTCGGCTCCACTGGGTCAAAAACCTGTGTTAGCACTCGATCCTGGATTTAGAACAGGTTGTAAAGTTGTTTGTTTAGATGCACAAGGGCAATTAGTAGATAACGACACCATTTACCCAAATGCACCTCAAAACAAAACGAGAGCTGCAGGTGAATTAGTTAAATCCTATTGTAAAAAACATAAGATAGAAGCCATTGCCATTGGCAATGGAACTGCCAGTAGAGAAACAGAAACATTTGTTAATAATCTAGGATTAGACAAGTCCATTATTGTAGTAATGGTAAGCGAAAGTGGAGCATCTATTTACTCCGCTTCGGCAGTAGCTCGTAAGGAGTTTCCTGATAAAGATGTAACGGTTAGGGGCTCGGTTTCTATTGGCCGTAGGCTAATGGATCCATTGGCAGAATTGGTTAAACTTGATCCAAAATCAATTGGTGTTGGGCAATACCAGCACGATGTGGATCAAAATTTACTAAAAAAAGGGCTTACCGATGTGGTAATGAGTTGTGTGAATTCCGTAGGAGTAGAGCTAAATACAGCCAGCGGAGAATTGCTTTCTTTTGTATCAGGTGTTGGGCCTCAATTGGCCACAAATATTGTTAATTATAGAAATGAGCACGGAGCATTTACTTCTAGAAGCACCTTAAAAAAAGTGGCTCGTTTTGGAGATAAAGCATACGAGCAGGCAGCTGGATTTTTACGTGTTCGAGCATCGAAAAATCCATTAGATCATAGTGCTGTTCACCCAGAAGCGTATTCTATCGTAAAAAAAATGGCTTCAGATTCGGGTTGTACTGTTGAAGAATTGATGAAGGATAAGGGTAGATTACAATCTATTAAAATAGAAAATTATAAAACAGATAGCATAGGTTTACCTACGCTTAAAGATATCCTGTCAGAATTAGGAAAACCAGGGCTGGATCCACGTGAGGAGTTTGAAACTTTTTCGTTTGCCGATGGAGTTGAGTCTATGAGCGATTTAAAATTAGGGATGAGCTTGCCAGGGATCGTAACGAATATTACAAATTTTGGCGCATTTGTTGATATTGGGGTTCATCAAGATGGCCTAGTACATGTAAGCCACCTTGCAGATAAGTTTGTGAGCAACCCTGCGGAAGAGGTGAGTGTTCAACAAAAAGTGCAGGTTACTGTGTTAGAAGTCGACTTAGATAGAAAAAGAATAGCTCTTTCAATGAAAGCCGATCCGTTTAGAAAACAGGAAAAGCCAGCGAAGAAGAAAATACAGAAGAAGGAAGTCCCTAAGAGAGAAAGCAAATCGGTTGAAGGCGATATGCAGCATAAACTGGCTATGTTAAAAGGGAAATTTGGAAAATAATATTTAATATCCGATTAGTACTAATGAAATAAATAGTAATTTTAGAATCTATGAAACTGCTTGCAATTCTTACTCTAATTATACTTTCTACTATTAATGTTAGTGCTCAAAAAGTTAAATACAAAGATTTGTATGTTCTACTTAGGGCTAAGAATTATAGTGATGGAACAACTTTTTTAAAAAAGTTTTTAAGCGATAATCCAGCACATCCTAATGCCAATTATCAAATGGCATTGATGCTGGAGTTTAAACTTGCAGAGCTGGATTTATTAAAGCAATCAGAAGCCATAATTCTACGCGTGGATTCATCAATACTTTATTTTGATAAAGCATATACTCTAATTAATGAGAAAGATGTAAAAAAGCACGATGATGATTATTACGAACTTTTTAAACGCAGAAATTTGCGTACAGGTAAGTTTGAAGTGATTTTAAGCGATGTTCAATTAGATATTGAAAATCGTAAAAATAAGCTGACATTAAAAAAGAATAATGTTGGTATTATTAATAAGGCATTTAATAGCTCAATGCGATTGTTTAACAGTGCAGAAGAAAGCTATTCGGCCTTAAAAAGTGTTTATAAAACGGGGTTAACTTTAAGTTTGGGTGCTTCCGATTCAACAGTTATAGGTATTAATAAATTGATTGTTGAGTACGATTCTTCTGTTGTTTATTTTAAACAGTATAAAAAGCTTAAAAAAGAGTTTGATTCAAACTCAGATGACATAATTATTTCTGTAGAGGATGTAGAAAACTTTGAAGACGAGCAGTTAAGGTCAATTGATTTTTATAGTAAAAAAGTTAATTTTACTAATTTCTCTTCTTGGGGAAATGATCAACTTAAACAAATAGAAAAGCAACATCAGTTTATAGATAACTTAATCGTATTTGATGAATCATTGGAATTAATTGAAGAACATATTAGTTCAGATTCTGTTGATTTAAGTAGCGAGGTGTTTTCTAAATATACAGACCCAACGTTAAAAGCGTTGAAAACACTTGATCAAGAATCTGCCCTGTTTAAACTATTGAATTATAGATTAGGGCAGCTTAATTTAAACTCAGCATTAATGAAGTGGTTCGTATCCTATGCGGATACTGTAGATGTGGGCGCTCAGTTAACGTTAGTAGAAGAATTGATGAATGAAATTGCTGGGTTAAAACAATTAGAGGCTTCAATTAGTACTTCTTTAGATGATCAATTTTGGATGCGCTATTCTGTTTTTGTAGATAAACGATATCAGAATAAAGAGAAGTTTATAGCTTATATAAATGCGCAAAAGTCAATTGTTACAGATCAAGATAGATTTATTATTTCGTTAGATTCTTTAATAAAAGAGAAAGATAAGAGAGGGTATTACCTGGGTGATAGTATTCCACTGGGTTTGAGTAGTGATTCATTAGCTAGTTACCATACCTTTTATGCAGATAGCTTAGAAAACAGGGCTGTTAATGTAGTTGGACTCTCTGAAACTGAATCGAGTAACTTTATTTACTTTGCAGTTATTCCGTCTTCAAGGCAATTGGATAGCCTTTATAAAATAGAAACGACATTAACATTGGATGAAATCTCACAAACTTCTTTTGTAGCCATAAAAGAAGCTGCCCTTGAGTCCTCTTCATTATATTTAATTGGTGTTACGGGAGAAAATAAATTTACATTGGTTCACTTTTATAATAACAGAGGTGTTTTATGGAATAAATCATTGAAACAAACAATTAGTAATGTGCCAACGTTATCTTATAAGGAAGGAAAAATCATTATTTCGGATGGAGGTATATCTTTAAAATTTTCAATTGAAGACGGCTCTACTTTAGAATAATTATCCTCTCTTTTGCAGTATATTTCATAACATTAATTCATTTTAACAGATATAGCAATGTTCAAAATCTTTTTATTGAGCGGTATTTTCGTTTTATCGTTTATTTTTAGTCAAGCCCAAGAAAGTGGCTATGACAAAATTTACAATTATAGTAATGGCGTTGCCAAAGTAAAAAAAGGAGATTATTATGGATTGATAGATAGTAATGGGAATGAACTTCTCACCCCAACCTATGATGTTATTCAAGCCTTTAAAGATTTTAGAGCAAAAATATCTAAAGACAAACTATGGGGCTTGGTAGATAATAAGGGCCATATTCTAATTCCTGTTACCTATGAAAGTATTTCGCCTTTTACTAAAAATGTGGCTAAAATTACTAAAAATGGATTGCTTGGCTTAGTGGATATTAATGGAAAGGTTTTAACTGTTCCTGCCTATGAAAAAATGCTAAATATTACTAATGGTGGCACTAAAGTGGAGAAAGAAGAGCTTTGGGGAATGTTAAACAAAAAAGGTGTTTTAGTTGTGCCGGTTAAATATACCAGTATTGGGGCTTTTCAAAATGGAGTGTCTAAAGTAGTTGCTGAGGAGAAAGTAGGATTAATCAACCTAGAAGGTGAACTTTTGGTTGGCGCTGTATATGATAAAATTATTAGGTTAGGGCATGGGGGTGCAAAAATGGAGCTTGATGGAATGTGGGGTCTTTTGAATGTAGATTATCAAGAAGTGCTTGTACCACAATTTGAGGAAATAAGTGGTTTTCAAGAGGAGAAGGCCAAGGTAACAAAGAATGGAAAACTAGGCTTGATTAGTGCTGATGGGAGTATTTTATCTGCCTCAAAATATGATGAAATTGTTAAAATAAAACATGGGTATAAAGTTGCCATAGATGGAAAGTGGGGTTTGCTTAGTAAATCTGGAGATCAAGTACTTGTTGAAGTAGAGTATGATAAAATATCGATGTTTGAGGGTGAACGATCTAAGGTTACAAAAGATGGATTATTGGGTGTAATAGATATTAATGGCCAAGTTATGATTCCAGCTAAGTATGATCAAATAGTAAAGTTAAAAAACGGAGGTTCTAAAGTTGAACTTAATGGTTTATGGGGAATTTTAGACCCTCAAGGAAATGAAGTGATAGAACCCAAATACGAAAAAATAAAGCCTTTTAAAGATGGCCAAGCTCAAGTGCATGCCAATGGGAAATGGGGGCTCATTAAAATGAATGGTGAAATTGTGGTTGGTACAGATTAAATAAAGGCCAACTGAAGTTCCCCAAAAAACTGGACGTACCGTTGCATTTGGCATCATTGTAAAAAGTTAGAATGGAAAAGGAAGAACCTGATTCGTTTAGGAATCGGACAAGCGATGGCTTATGCTTGGAACCGAGCAAGGACACTATCCCGTAAAATGGCGGCACTAAAGCTGTTGTTTTTTGTAAAAAAAGACCGAGATTTAGTGGCTCATGTTTTGCAACGGTCTTGTAATATTAATTTACCTAAATGTAATAATATTATTCCTCAATAAAATCAATTATTTGGTAAAGCGCATTACTCCTTTTATAATGCCATACTATTAAACTAATAACCTATTTAGAGCCAAACTTATCTAGTAAAACAGTGCTTATAAGTAGTGCTGAAGAAATCACAACAAACGAAGCACCAATTCCGTAAGCATCTGCTGTAATACCAAATGCCAGGGCAAGTACAGCCGTAATTACAGTGCTAATGAGCGATTGCACTGAGATAACCGTTACCAACATTTCGCTAGGTACATTGTCTGCAATGAAGCCTGTAAGTATTGGCTTTCGCATATTTTCTATAAGGTAAATTCCTACAAAAAGTAAAAGCGCAGCAACCCATA
>CAZDQR010000194.1:0-6305 GCA_964507315.1 uncultured Roseivirgaceae bacterium | reverse complement strand
TGAGAATATTGAACACTCTAAATTAGTATGTGCCTAAATGACTATCTCTATAAATATAATTATCCAATATTCTTAGCTTGGTGAAATACTGCCAATTAACTAAAACTTGATCAATTCTTTAAAGTAGATTATAGAGTGGGACGTGTAGGTATTTATACCTAAAAAATATACCCTAGTTAAATTGTACCTTAGTACGATTATATATAACAACTAACATTTTTAACTTATTCTTATAAAAACATGAATCTAACTAAATCCAAAAACCTAATCCTTACATTTTTCCTGATTTTACCGTTAAGCCTATCTGCACAGCTTAAAGGAGACACATTTGCTAAGGCAAAAGCAACAAAAACAGCAAATGTAATTTATGTTACAAATCCCTTATCTATTTTTTGCATTGAAAAAAATGGACAATATTCGGGAATTACTGTTGAAATTATTAAAAGCTTTGAAACTTTTGTTAAGGAAAAGTATAATATCGATATGCACGGCACCTATGTTAAAACCCCCAATAATGATGTTGCTACTCTATTTTCAAATATGAAAGCAAGTGTTGGTGGTGTATTTCCAGTAACGCCTATTGTTGTAACCAATGCAAGAAAAAAAATCTATGATTTTAGCCCTCCTTATATGGCTCAAATCGAAGTGGTGATTTCTCAGAAATCAGCTCCAACAATAAATAAGATAGAAGAATTGCCTGTAAAATTTGCTAATAAAAAAGCGTACACGGTTAAGGGGAGTGCGAATGATAAATTTATTAATACTTTTAAAAAGAGCTATTTTCCTAAATTAGAAATAGCCTATGTCGAATTATTTGATGATTTGGCTAAGAGTGTTGCTACAGACCCGAACTCTTTTGCTTATATAAATTTTCTATATTATGCCACTTCTAAGCAGTATAAGGAACAATTAAAACTGCACTTTTCTACAGCAAAATCAGATGATAAATTAGCTATTTTACTCAGTAAAGGAAATGATTGGACACCTATTTTTAATGAGTTTATGAACTCTGGTTATTTAGAAAGTAATGAATACAAATTAATTCTAAGAAAATACCTAGGAGAAAAATCCATTAGGCTTATTGAAAACTTTAATTAAGCAAAAAGTATTTTTGTTGGCTAAACCAATAAAGATTGTCTTATCTAACACCAGTCAATCACGTGCTAAGAACAGCTATTGAATCAGCTAAAAAATCGTGAATACAAATTCTTAACTTGCACATGATTGAGTGCAACGAAAACGTGTGTTTGAACTAGGACTGAAGTCGTTTTTAGGAGCCTAGATATATGAATTAGCTTAACAAGACCAGTCGATCAAGGCTGAAGCCCAAGTATAGCCGCTACCAAAGGCTGCAATACAAAGTAGATCACCTTTTTTGAGTTTACCTTGTTCCCACGCTTCGCTCATCGCTATAGGAATAGACGCAGCAGTGGTATTGCCGTAATGCATGATATTATTAAATACTTTTTCATCAGGTAATTGAAGCTTGCGTTGCACAAACTGACTGATACGTAAATTAGCTTGGTGTGGAATAAAAAGATCTAGATCATCAATGGTTTTTCCTGTAGCATCCAGGGCTTCGTTTACTACTTCTTCAAAGCGTACTACAGCATGTTTAAACACTTGGCTTCCATTCATATGCACCTTAAAGCTAGGTCCTTCTATAAGCTCAGTGCTTAATCTTACTTTTCGGCTACTTCCAGGGTCTTTTACATATAACTCTTCGGCAAAATTCCCATCGGAATGTAAATGAGTTGTTAATACACCAGTTTCTTCTTCAGTTGCTTGCAAAATAGCAGCACCTGCGCCATCGGCAAATATCACATTGGTGCTTCTGCCTGCACTAGATTGATCTAATGCAGATGATTGAATTTCAGCACCTACCACTAAAATGGTTTTGTACATCCCCGATTTAATAAAGGCATCTGCTGTGGAAAGCCCATAGATAAATCCAGAACAAGCATTTCTAATATCGATAGCAGCAACTTCACCCGCAAGCCCTAATTCTCTTTGCAATAAAACCCCAGAGCCTGGAAAAAAATAATCAGGAGTTATTGTGGCAAAAACGATAAAGTCTATGTCTGTAGCCTTTAGTCCTGCACGCTCTAATGCTAGCTTGCTGGCTTTGGTTGCCATATTGGCAACAGTATCTGTTTCTGGGTTAAACCATCTACGTTCTTTGATGCCCGTTCGCTCCTGAATCCACTCATCGGTGGTGTCAATAAACTTGGTTAAATCATCGTTTGTAACAACGTTTTCGGGTACAAAATGCCCAACTCCAACAATCTTAGAATTCATAATATAGGTAGTTATTAGGCAAATTAAATGCTTTTATGTTAATATTCAATTAAAAATGGAGAAGAACTAATCAAATAAAGAATAGTTGCCAAATTGATCTGCAGGAGGAGCAGGGTTTAGGAGGTTTTTCCTATCGTTCGCTAAATTATTCACTAATGGAGATACTACGTACGACTTTAATTCAGGGAGAGTAATACTTGTGAGGAGCTCTAAATTTTGTTCTAGGCTACCCGTATTTTGTAGCCACTGTTCTTCAAACTCAATTGGTATAATAATGGGCGCATCCTGTGTTAAATTAGCTATGCTTGGTGGCGCAGGATGGGTGATGATAGAGAATGTGCCAATTTTAAAGCCTTCCAAATTTTCGTAAGTTTCATAGATTCCTGCCATGGTAAACAATTCCTCATCAGCCATCGTAATTCGGTATGGAATTTGGCCTTTTTTAGAAATGGACTTCCATACATAAAAGCCATCTGCAATAACCAGGCATCTGCGACTTTTTAGTGCATTTTTATAAAAAATCTTTTCTGTTAATTGTGCTAAGGGCGCATTTATTAATTTAGATGCAATTTTCTTATTATTAGAAGAAGGCTCTGTGCCCCAGTTAAATAGCTTTATTCTATTGGGGTTTGCCAAGGTAATAATAGGCAAGACTTGGGTAGGAGCAGCATTATACCTTAGGTCAAAAGAGTCTTCGCATTGTGCCTTAAACCTTTTTTCTATACTGTGTTGTGCTTGGCTGAGGGAATAACGTTCTATCATAAAAAATTACCAGAAATGAAGACCATCTTCTAGATTATAGAAATTTTGAACGTTAGAATGGCTGTTTAATTGAGCAATAGCATGTGCGCTTCTTACTCCACCAGAGCAATAAAAAATCACTTTACCCTCTTTCGAAATTTCTTCATTCTTCTCCAAAATTTTATTCAAAGGAATATGGATGCCTCCAATATGTCCCATGTCTCTTTCATAATTTTCTCGAACGTCCACCAATTGTACCGTATTAGGAGTTTCATCGAGCCATATTTTTAATTCAGTAGCTGAAATGCTATTCATTATTGAGTTTGTAGGTTTAGTGTGGGAGCAAAACGCTTCATAATCGATAAGCTCTGTTACTTTGTTCTCGGGCTTGGCATCTCCAAGTTTAATTTTTTGATTATAATAATGAAGGCTATCGAACATATATAATTTACCGGCTAGGCCTGGTTCTAGTCCTCCTACTATTTTAATGGCTTCTACGGCCATCATAGAACCAATTATGCCAGCCAAGGCTCCGAGAACTCCGCCTTCGGCACAATTGGGTACGGAGTTAGGGTCTGGAGGCGTAGGATGAATATCTCTATAATTTGGGCCTTCTTTGTAATTAAAAACTGCACACTGCCCTTCAAACCCGTGGATAGAGCCATATACCAACGGCTTATCCAATATCACACAGGCATCGTTTACCAAATAGCGTGTAGGAAAGTTGTCGGTGCCATCAATAATAACATCAAAATTAGATAGGATTGAAAGGGCATTGGTGCTTGTTAATTTCTTTGTGAAGGCTTTAAAGTTAACATTGGGGTTGAGTGCTTTTAATACGTCAACAGCTGCAATGGCTTTGTTAGAACCTACAGTTAGGGTATTAAAGAGTATTTGTCTTTGGAGGTTAGATAGACTTATCTCATCAAAATCAGCTATGCCAATGCTACCAACACCAGCTGCTGTTAAGTATTGTAAAACAGGAGATCCTAGTCCTCCTGCACCAACCACTAGAACGCTCCCATTTTTCAACTTTAGTTGTGCTTCTTGTCCAAAATTGGGCAGTACAAAGTGGCGGCTATATCGTTCTTTTTCCTCTTGGGTAAACATGATTTATAATCTTGTAGTTTCAAAAGTATGTAAATTGGATGTTAATACCTTTCTACAAAGTAAAACCTGCTAGTTTTTTTGCCAAATTAACATTAAAATTTATCATTAAATTATTCATGTTAATATCCTTATTATTGTAATCAATGGTTAGCTGTCAGTGCCAAAATTGTGCGGACCTATCAGAAAAATAAATCATTAGTTTAATGAATTTACTCCTTATCATTTTAGCTATTCTTGTTTTTATAGTAGTAGCAATTGCCAAATTTAAAATACATCCATTTATAACGCTCATTCTTGCTGCTGTTATAGTTGGTTTTTTAATGGGTTTAGATAGCAACTTAATACTTGATAATATAAGTGAGGGGTTTGGGAAGACATTATCTAGTATTGGAATTATAATAGGATTTGGATCTATAATTGGCACGTTTTTAGAAAAATCTGGAGGCACAGCAACTATTGCAAAATATATTTTGAAGCTGATTGGCAATAAAAAATCTCCATTAGCAATGAATTTAACAGGCATTTTAGTTTCAATTCCTGTATTCTGCGATTCTGGATTTATCATCCTTTCATCATTAAACAAAGCTCTAAGTAAAAAAACAGGAATTTCAGTTGTTGTTTTTGCAGTAGCACTTTCAACAGGCCTTTATGTTTCACACGTGTTTATTCCACCAACTCCCGGTCCACTTGCAGCAGCGGCAGCTTTAGAGGCCGATTTGGGGCTTGTGATATTAATGGGCTTAGCCATAGCAATACCTACTGCTTTTGTTGGTTACCTTTGGGCAGTAAAAATTGGATCCAAACTTATTATTTCAAATAATGATGAATCCACTGCAATTGAAGAATTACCTGAGAGTAAATCAAATGTCTTTGTTGTATTACTACCCATAATAATACCCATTTTTCTAATTGCTCTAAGATCAATCACGAAGTACCCATCGCATCCTTTTGGAGACGGAATTATGGCGAACGTATTTTCATTTATAGGTCATCCTTTGCCAGCCTTATTTATAGGAATTTTGTTTGCAGTACAACTTGTTGATAAAGATACATCGGTAAAAGAACGATTAGCATGGGTATCAAATTCCTTAAAAGAAGCTGGCGTGATTATACTTATAACAGGAGCTGGTGGAGCTTTTGGAAGCATCCTCCGATCAGGTAATTTAGGAGAAATTATTGAAACTCATTTTACAGGTTTACAAGTTGGTATATTTTTGCCATTTATATTAGCAGCAATACTAAAAACAGCGCAAGGATCCTCTACTGTAGCCATTATTACTGCTGCAACTATTATTGCACCCATGATGGGTGTATTAGGACTAGATAGCGAAATGTCTCGGGCACTTGCTGTATTAGCTATTGGGGCAGGAGCTATGACGGTTTCTCATATCAATGATAGTTATTTTTGGGTTGTGTCTCAATTTTCTGGAATGAATACTAAAACCACCTTAAAAAGTCATACAATGGCCACTTTTATTCAAGGAACTGTTGCTATTTTACTACTATCTCTGGCTCATATTGCATTCAAGTAATAAATATATTAATGAAAATTGTAGTTGCTCCAGATTCCTTTAAAGAAAGCCTATCTGCCAAAGCTGTGGCAAGTAATATTGCAATAGCTATTACCAAGGTATTGCCTCAAGCAAGTATAGTTCAGGTGCCAATTTCCGATGGGGGAGAAGGTTTATTAGAAGCATTGGTAACTCCCTCAAAAGGCAAATTAATATCTGTTAATGTTAAAGACCCTTTGTTAAGAAACATTAAGGCGAATTATGGCATTTTAGGTGACGGAACCACCGCTGTGGTTGAAATGGCGACAGCTTCGGGTTTAGAGTTGCTGAAAGAAAGTGAAAAAAAACCGCTGATAACTTCCTCTTATGGTACAGGTCAATTAATAAGAGATGCCCTAGATAAAGGATGCACAAAAATTATTATAGGATTAGGTGGAAGTGCTACTAACGATGGCGGAATGGGTATGGTTAAAGCACTGGGAGGTAAATTTCTAAACAAAAAAGGAGAACCTATTGGCGAAGGTGGTGGAGCATTAAATTTTCTAAATAAAATTGATATAACTGAACTTGACAAACAGTTATTGGCGTGCGAAATTATTGGAGCTTGCGATGTTTCTAACCCACTAACAGGAAAGCAAGGTGCTT
>CAZDQR010000193.1:0-6355 GCA_964507315.1 uncultured Roseivirgaceae bacterium | reverse complement strand
AGATATGCAATTTACAAAGATTATATTATGTAGCTAAGTGATTATCTCTAAAAATTTAACCACAAAGTTCACAAAGAAGGCACAAAGGTTACAGAGTCCCATTTATTGCTCTTTTAATTCCTTTTTTGAGAAGGGTAACATTGAAATTAATTAGTAAACCTAGTTTATAATTACCCAACTTCATATAAGTAAGGGTTTGAGCTAAATGAACATCATTCAATGCTTCTACACTTTTAAGTTCAATCACAACTTTGCCTTCAACTAATAAATCAATTCTGTACCCACAGTCTAGTTTTACCTCTTCAAAAATCAGAGGCATAGCCTTTTCTTTTTCAACTGATAGTCCTGATTTCTTAAGTTTATATAGCAAACATTCCTGGTAAGCACTTTCTAGAAGTCCAGGCCCTAAGGCTTTATGAACTTCTATTGCACATCCAATAATTTTAGTCGCAATATCATTTTCTGACATCATAAAATTAAGTTTAGTGTCCTTTGTGCCTACTCGGTGTCCTCCGTGGTTAAAACTATGGGAATTTTGGAAACTTATCAAAGTCAGGATCGCGCTTCTCAACAAAGGCATCGCGCCCTTCTTTAGCTTCTTCTGATAAATAATAAAGTAAAGTAGCGTTACCTGCTAATTCTTGAATTCCTGCTTGGCCGTCTAACTCAGCGTTAAATGAGCTTTTTAACATTCGTATTGCCAATGGACTACGCTTAATCATTTTTCTAGACCAAGCAACGTACTCATTTTCTAATTGCTCTAAAGGAACTACTTTGTTAATCATGCCCATATCAAGCGCTTCTGCCGCATCGTATTGATCGCATAAATACCAAATTTCGCGTGCTTTCTTTTGTCCAACACTACGAGCTAAATAACTAGCTCCAAAACCACCATCGAAACTACCCACTTTAGGACCCGTTTGTCCGAATCGAGCGTTTTCTGCTGCAATAGTTAAATCGCACACTACGTGTAAAACGTGCCCACCACCAATGGCCCAGCCAGCAACGGCTGCTATTACGGGTTTAGGAATAGATCTTATTTGCTTTTGCAGATCAAGTACATTTAGTCTTGGGACAGTATCTTTTCCAACATAGCCACCGTGCCCACGTACACTTTGGTCGCCACCACTACAAAATGCTTTACCTCCAACACCTGTAAAAACAATTACTCTAATGTCTTCACTATCTCTACAGTAATTCATCGCATCAATCATTTCGCTTACAGTAAGAGGCGTAAATGCATTATGTACTTGAGGCCTGTTAATGCTTATTCTTGCAATGCCTTCAAAGAGGTCAAAAAGTATTTCGTTGTATTCTTTTATGCTTTTCCAAGCGAAGGTTGATTCCATAATTGTTTAGCTTGTTTTTTAAATTTTTTAAATACTTGTGTGTTTACATCTATAAATGATTCTATCTCAAGAATCTTTGGATGGCCATCTTGAACCCAAAATTTATTAAGTCCATTGGATAGCCCTCCAATTGAGGCGCAATGATAATACTTAAGGCCAAATTCTTCTGCTAAATTCTTCGCTTTTAAATCTTGCTTTGTAATAAAGAACTCTTCTTTTTCAGGTAATTTATTTGGACCATCGATCAAGTCAAAAATGCCTCCTCCGTGATTATTAATTACGATAATGCGTAAATTTTCAGGTATATGATGATGCCAAAATGCGTTTCTATCATAGAAAAACGCCATATCTCCGGTAATGAGTAGCGTGGTTTTTTTAGCTTTTAGGGCTGAGCCCAAAGCTGTACTCGTACTGCCATCTATTCCACTGGTACCACGATTACAAAAGATCTCAATTTGGCGGTAAGAGTGACTAAGCCCAATAATACTAGCGTACCGTACCGTCATACTATTTGCAAGGTGAATATCGCAGCTCATGGGTAAATTACTAAGAATGGTATCAATGGTGGTAAACTCATTAAATACTTCTTTAGCATGAAATTCTTTTACAAATTCTCTGCTTTTAGTTTGATAGCTCAACCACTTTTGGCTGTATTCAAAATGACTCTTTTTAACAATATCTTTAATGCTATTAAAAAAACTGATGGGGGTGACTGGAATTATTCGCGTGAGCGATTGAAAGGTATCTGCTACCATTCCATCTTGCTGAATATGCCAATGTGCTTTTGGCTTGTAGGTTCTTAAATATTTTTTTAAACCTTTAGATAATACTGATTTGCCAAAAGTGATGAGTAGCTCAGGTTGAAGCTCTTCTTTCTTTGCATTATCTAATCCATCAATAAAAATATCGTGCGATTTAATTATATCCGGTATGGCGTGCATATTAGACAAGATGCCACCAATGACAGGAAGATGCTTTTTAGCTTTAAGTTCTCCTAAAATTAGGAGAAGCTCTGTTGATAAATGATGTTGACCGACAACAATAAGCCTTTTTTCAAAGCCATTCCATTCATCCACTAAATTGGCCCAATCGGCACCAGATAATTGTTTGGTGGTAAATGACTTTTGTATTGTTTTAGCCGATTCGTATTTAGGCGCATCATCCTTGGCAGGATAAAAGGGTTCTCTAAATGGGATGTTGATATGAATCGGCCCCTTAATACCATCCTCTGATAAATTAATGGCATCTGAAAATGTTCGCTCAAAATGCCAAGCAGCATCTTTCGTGTCAATATCTACTGGGCATTGAAAACTCTTTTTTACATGATTACCATAAATATTTTGTTGGTAAATGGTTTGTCCATCTCGTTGGTCTACCCATTCCTGAGGGCGATCGGCTGTAAGAACAATTAGCGGAATTTGTTGAAAGAAAGCTTCGGCAATGGCTGGTGCGTAATTATAAGCCGCACTGCCAGAAGTGGCAATTAGCACCACAGGTAATTTAGATTTTTGGCTCATGCCTAAGGCAATAAATGCAGCGGAACGCTCATCATTTATAACATAGGTTTTAATTTTTTTGTGCCGATTAAAGCTGACAATAAGGGGAGCATTTCTAGAGCCTGGTGACAAAACCGCATCTGTTATTCCAAGGGTGTGGCATATTTCGGCAATATTATAAATGGGTTGGTAATTCACGTTATCCAATTATGTTTAGCAGTGTGTTGAACTTAAGTTCAGTTTCATTCCATTCATTTTCAGGAGTAGAAATAGCGGTAACACCTGCGCCCGCAAATAGGTTAGCCTTTGTTTTAAATAGCTCCATACATCTTAAATTTACGTATAAAGATGTTTCGTTATGCGTATTAACAGGGCCTAGGTAGCCAGTGTAAAATTTTCTATCGTGCAATTCAATTTTATTAAGCAAGTTAAGCGCAGTTACCTTTGGCATTCCGCATACTGCAGAAGTAGGATGTAGTAAATTTAGCATCACACCTCCTAAGTTTTGAAAATTCGTTGCTTTAGTATCTACCTTAAAGGTGGTACATAAATGGTTAAGGTTGCCTGCTCTAACGGTCATAGGTCCTTTTTCGGCAAAGTTACGCAGCCTGATTTCTTTAAATCGGTTAATAATGTACCGGCTTACCATTGCTTGTTCTTCAATGTCCTTATCAACCCAAGCTACTTCGTGTAAGGCTTTATTTGGGTTATTTTTTTGCGTGCCAGCTAGTGCCATGGTTTCAAAAACACCTTCACTGTTTACATTTATAAGTAGTTCAGGAGTGGCAGTAAGCCAAGTGCCAAACTCTTTGGTAGATACAACCGATATAAAAGCAGTTGGGTATTTGCTGCAAAGTGTAACAAAGGCTTCTGCTAAGGAAAAATTTGCAGGGAGGGAGTGAAGCTTTATTTTTGAGGGTACTACTTTATTTAAATCAGATTTTAAAATTGCATCAATACTAGTCTGTACGCTATTGGTATAGGTGACTTTAGGAGTCGTTTCTTGTGCTTTATTATCGGTATAATATGCCCAATTTTCAATGAGTTCATCTACATTAATGGGTAAGTTGGGGTGTTCTAAATCAATAAACTCAATTGTCTGCTCCGCTTGCATATGCCAAAGGGATCCTTTGTAATTGGCAAATAAAAATCCCTTTTCCAGCTCTTCAATAGGATTTTCTACGGTAGATAGTGGGTTGCCATCCAGCATTAAAGTTGGGCTGTCGCCTGGTTTTCTGTATAAAGCGATATTATTACTATTATCAATGGCCCATGTTGCCCAGGCATTAATATCCTTGGTTAAAAGTTTATCCGTGTAAGGAAACACTGCTTTACGGCTAGTTTTTGGCTCTTCCATTTACTGCTTTTTTGCAATAACAGATACAGTAAGTCTGCTTACGCACACAAGTTTATCCTCTTCATCAGTAATGTTTATTTCCCACACGTGGGTACTACGACCAATGTGTATAGGTTTTGTTACACCATACACAAATCCTGACCTCACCGATCTAATATGATTTGCATTTATATCTAGGCCTACAGCCATAAAATTTTCTTGATCGATATTCATTTGTGCAGCAATAGACCCTAAGGTTTCTGCCAATGCTACCGAGGCACCTCCGTGCAAAATTCTAAAAGGTTGAACAGTTCTATGATCAACAGGCATTTTTGCTTTTATCAATTTCGGAGAAACTTCTAAAAACTCAATTCCAAGGTGGTCAACCATCGTGTTTTTACTGCCAACTTGTAGTTGTTCTGGAGTTATATCTACTGGAATCAATTTGAGACGATTAAAAATGTTTAATTTGCTTTTTTATTCCTGCTTACGCAGAAACCCAAATCTACCTAGAAATTGAAGACAAAAAAAATATACATTGTTCGACACGGGCAAACTGACTATAATTTACGAAGTATAGTGCAAGGAAAAGGAATCGATGCCTCTTTAAATGAGACCGGAAAAGCACAAGCACAGGCATTTTATAAGGCATATAATAAGGAAGGGTTTGAGGTAGTTTATACGTCTACTTTAAAGCGAACAACCGAGTCGGTAAAATCTTTTCTTGAGGATGGATTACCCCAAATTAAATTGGCTGGCTTAGACGAAATTAGTTGGGGTGTTTATGAGGGTGTAGAAGCCGGCTATGAAGATAAACTATTTTTTAAGGACATTACCAACAGGTGGGCAAATGGTGAAACTTCTTTAGCCATTGATGAAGGGGAAAGCCCTGATGAAGTTGCGCAACGGCAGCAGGAAGTTATTGAGCGAATTAAAAAATCTAAAGAATCTATGATTCTAATTTGTATGCATGGTAGGGCCTTAAGAGTGTTTTTAACTCAATTGCTGAACTTACCTATTGCTAGTATGGATCAGTTTGCACACGCTAATTTATGTTTATATCAATTAGATTATACGAATGGTGAGTTTACTTTGGAAAAAGAGAATGATATTAGCCATTTAGAACAAGAGTTAAATAAGGAATGATGAAAGTATTGATGCCATTTTTATTGCTACTATTTGTAGTAGCATGTAGTTCTCCACAGGAAGAAGAAACGGTTAAAGAAGAGATAGATGAAAATTATGACCCTATTTTGTCTCCTTATTTTTTAATTGTGGATGCATTGGTTAATGATGATTTTGAAGGAGTAAAAAAGTATGGCAATATGGTATCTAAGGCTAATTCGGATACAGGAGTAAAACTCGCACTCGTGCGTATGGGAACTTTAATTTCACAAGCATCATCTACTTATGATCAAAGGGCTGTTATGAAGCAATTTGGAATGGTTATTCCTCTGTATATTGATGCAAGTGTGCTAAATAGTTACCCTATTTATAAATTCAAATGTAAAAATGAGTTTGATGGTAAGGAAGTCTTCTGGCTTTCGTTATCAAAAAATAGTAAAAACCCTTTTATTGGAGGAAATTCAAATGAATGTGTTGATTTGGTTGAAACGATCGAGCCTGTTTTAAATAAATAAGAGAAATGAAAATTGAAATAAGAAATTTAAAATTTGCAGCTCCGATTTTATCGGCAGTATTTTTATTGTTTAGCTGTGGTTCAAATTCTAATTCTACGGAAGAGAAAGAAGATGATACATCAACTAAAGAACTCTCTTTGGTTGAAAAGTTTGATTTTGAAGATTTAGAGGGCAATACAATTGATTGGGGCGAGACTAAAGGAAAGCTGGTTTTTGTAAATTTTTGGGCTACTTGGTGCAAACCTTGTATTAAAGAAATGCCTTCTGTAAGCGAGGCGAATATTCAATTGAAGGATGATAATGTGCTATTTATAGTAGCTTCTGATGAAGATGTTGAAAAAATCCCCAAATTTGAATCTAAGCATCATTATAGTTTTAAGTTAATGCATTCCAAAGCGTCTGTATTCGATTTGGGCATTCAAGCATTGCCAACTACACTCATAATTAACGAAAATGGAGAGGTTGTATTTAATGAAATAGGTGCAAGAGACTGGGCAAGTGAAAAAAGTATTGCTTTAATAAAAAGTTTTAGTG
>CAZDQR010000192.1:0-6382 GCA_964507315.1 uncultured Roseivirgaceae bacterium | reverse complement strand
CTAAGGTCATACTCTGCATTTCGGATTGCACCTTGTTCTTGAAGTATATTTACATTATTATTTCTAGCTTGTTGCATTAAAGTTTCTCTATCTAAACCATCTGTATAAACCAACAAAGTATCTACAATAAACGCTGTATTTACATCTCTACCAATTAAAAGGTTAAGATTCGTTTTCTCGTTATTTAGCTGCTGTACAAGCGTTAAATAATTAATGCTGTCATTATTATAATCCACTTCTGCATTTAGCACATCAAGTTTTAAATTCTGCGCATATTCAAAGCTATACTTTTCTCGGGTCCAACGTTCTCTAGAAATAGTTAAGGTTTGCTTTTGGGTATTTACGTTCTCGGTTAATCGAGCAATTTCGTAATACACGTTAAAAATATTTAAAACCGAATTTTCTATAACCAACCTCGCCTGTAGTTCCGTTAGGTGGTAATTCTCTTTCAGTTTTTTATAATTATACTCTCTACCCATGCCATCGAATAAGGTATAGTTTAAGCCAACAGAAGCGCTCAATCTTGTTGTGTTCACCCCTGTTGCAGTTTGCGCGTCTCCACTTTGCAAAATATTTTCAGAATCTGCTATGGAGTAATTTGCACTTCCTGTAGTAGATAAAGTAGGCAAATAACCACTGTTCATTACAGATGAATTATTCTCTGCAATATCAACATTATTATTGGCTGTTTTTATATCGAAATTATGCTCTAACGCCAAGGCAACAACATCACTTTTACTCAAGAGCTCTTGCCCAATTAAATGAGAAGAAAAGGTGATTGAAATGATTAATATGATTAAACTTTTAAAGGTCATGATGTTCTGAATTTTGTTCTTTTACTGCCCTAGTAACTTCTTCTTTGGTAACATTTTTACCAGTGATATACCATTTAAAAAAGACTGTTACCGAATTACTAACTGATAACAAAAGGGGCAACATTAACAAGGTTAAAAATGTGCCAATAACTAAGCCATATGAAATAGAAATAGCCATTGGTTTTAAAAATTGTGCCTGACGGCTTTTTTCTAAAAGAAGAGGCGCAAGCCCTGCTACTGTGGTTAATGTTGTTAAGAAAATAGCTCTAAACCTAGATACACCAGCAAGCACAAGGGCTTCATCAAATTTTACTCCTTCTTTTAATTGGCTATTAAATTTACCAACCAACACCAAGCCATCATTTACCATAATGCCTATTAAGGCTATAATACCTAGCCAAGATAAAATATTTATTGGGAAGCCATGAAAATAATGCCCCCATACAATACCAATTAAGCTAAAAGGGATCATTAACAAAAGCAATAAAGGCTGGCTATAGGAACGAAAAGTAAAGGCAATTACCATATAAATTAACATGATAATTATGAGCCCTACACTGTTAACCGATTTCTTGGTTTTTTCAGCCTCACGATTTTGACCTTCGTAACTAACTGTAATAGTTGGATACCTAGATATAATATCAGGCATCACACTGGCCTTTATTTTATTCATTATTTCCACCTCGCTATCATCAGGAGATTTTAAATCTGCGGTTATTTGGATTTCTCTCTTTCCATTTAAATGATTTATGGCTACTTCACCACGTTCAATTTCATAGGTGGCAATTTCAGAAAACGGTATTTTACTTCCTATCGCTGTGTTTATCCACATATCATCTAAATTTTTAATAGATGACCTGTTTTTCTTATCGTACCTTACCCATACTTTAATCTCATCCTGACCGCGTTGAAAACGTTGTGCTTGAAATCCGAAAAAGCCATAGCGTACTTGGGTCATTACCGATTGTAATGTTAATCCGAGTATATACGCATCATCTTTTAGCCTTATTCGTATTTCTTTAATACCCGCAGGATCATTATCAGATACATCCTTTAAAGTTGGGTTACTGATTAAAAAAGCCTTTAGCTCGTTTTTAGCAGCTTTTAATTCTACAATATTATTCCCTAATAAAGAAACTGCTACTGGGCTGCCTCCAAAGTTCATACCCGATCCAAAGGTTAGACTTTCCACCCCATAAAATTCTCCTGCCTTATCGCGGATGGCATTGGTTATTTCAAAAGAAGCGAAATCGCGAAGTTCTCCCGGCAATAAATTCACGGTTAACTTTGCCTTGTTAGTTCCTGGTCCTATTCGCTTGATAATGTTTTGTACTACCTGCTCGTTTCCAGTTTGTTTTTCGGTATAATCAACATTTACTAGCCAAGCGGCCCTTTCAATTTGTGAAATTATCGAATCCGTAATTTTTTCATTTGTTCCTTGTGGCATGGTTAAATTGATAGAAACTCTATCACTTGCCATTCTTGGGAAGAATGAAGTTTTAACAATGCCGCTAGATATACCTCCAATAGAGAAAATAAGTAATGCCACAGGAATTGAAAATCCTAAGAATTTATTTCTTAAAAAGAATCTTAAATAAGGGGCATATAGTCGATCTCTTAAAAAAGTTAAAAACTGATCTCCTTTTTTGTTAAACACCGAAAAGATTTTAAACAGCCCTGTAGGCTCTTTTTTATCACGAACAAGCGCTTTTGAATGAGCAATGTGTGCAGGTAAAATAATTAGAGCTTCGATTAGTGAAACCGTAAGCGTTAAGATTACAACCGTGGAAACTTCCTTAAAGAAATCACCCATTCTCCCATCTAAAAAGTAAAAAGTAGAAAATGCCAACATAGTGGTTAAAATGGCAGAAACAATAGGAGGAATTACTTCAATGGTTCCATCGATGGCTGCTCTTATAGGTGTTTTCCCTCTTTCAAAATGTTGAAAAATATTTTCACCAATTACAATACCATCATCAACCAAAATACCAATTACGATAATCATACCGAATAGGGATAATACATTGATGGTAACTCCTAGTTGAGCTGCGAAAATAAACATCCCAAAAA
Organism: uncultured Roseivirgaceae bacterium; assembly: GCA_964507315.1. Lineage (GTDB taxonomy): Bacteria > Bacteroidota > Bacteroidia > Cytophagales > Cyclobacteriaceae > JAKISE01. The sequence goes on along the minus strand of CAZDQR010000192.1, from coordinate 3,497 downwards.
AGGCAATAGGTAAACCAGCTGCTACCCAAAAAGCTAATCTTACATTTAAAAACAACGCAAGAAAAAATAGAACGAGAAGCATTCCAATGACTGCATTTTCAGTTAACAATTTGGTTCTTTGAACGAGTGTAATAGACCTATCGCTAGATACATTAAGCTCCACATTATCGTGCTGCTCATTAAAGGTTTGAATGTATGCTTTAATATCAGTTGCAGAGACAATAAGATCTTCGTTATTAGTATTATTAACCTGAATGTTAATTGCTACTTCCCCATCATAAAAAATCCTATCCGGATTTTCATTCCAAACATCCTTTACATCAGCAACATCTTTTAAATAAATAATATTACCTGATCGTTCCGCTTTTACAATTATATAGTTTAGCTCAGCACCGTAGTACTGTCGGTTTTTAGCTCTAATTAAATAATCTTCATCATCTGTTTTTATATTACCACCTGTAATTAATAAATTAGAACTTCTAACTGCATTAGCAACATCTGTAAACGATAAATTATAAGCCCTCAGGTCAATTTCACGAACAGCTATTTCAATTTCTTCTAACGGAAACCCTGTAACAAAAACCTGCGAAATTCCTTTTATTCCACGAAGATCATTTTCTATGGATCGGGCATATTGCTTGAGTGTGGTTAACGGAATATTTTTGCCACTCAATGTAAAACTTATAGTTGGGGTAGTGTTTTCAACCTTTGCAATTACCGGAGGCTCCATTCCTGAGGGGAATGAAGGAACTCTATCTACTGCATTTTTTACATCTGCTAGTACTACATCAATTTTTTTATCAGTTTCAATTTCAACGTTTATCGAAGCCGAGTTTTCTCTAGACACAGAAGTCACCCTATCGATACCAACTACACCCTTTAAATTGTCTTCGATTTTTAGAACAATTCCTTCCTCCATTTCTTCTGGTGAAGCACCAGGATAAAAAAGGCTAATCGTAATATTTTTTGAATCTGTTAATGGGAAAAACGATGATTTCATCGATTTTGCACCAATAATGCCGAAGGCAATAAATGCGAGGATAATCACATTTACAGCTACCGGAAATTTTATAAAGTAGGATATTATTTTTTTCATAATGATGTTTTATGTAAAATGAAAATCTTACTTTTTGTTTTCATTAAATACTTTAACCGCCATGCCTGCATAGGCACCAGGCACATTTTTGGATAACACTTTAGTGCCATCTGCCAACCCTTTAATAACAACTGTTTTGTCTTTAAAGTAAACAGGGTTTACCTGTACTAAATCCAAAACTGAATCTTTTAACACATATACGCTTTCGTTATTAACCAATAACTTACGAGCCATCTCATAAGCGTTTTTCTCTTTTTTTGCTTCCAACTTGGCCTCTAAATACATGCCTTCCTTTAAATCTTTCCCGGTTACTTGAATAAAGGTTTTAACAGTCTGAGATGCTTGGTTTACCCTGCCATTTACCCTAATTATTTTACCTTGCCAAGATTTAGATTTATCTAAACTAAATAGCTCTACAGTATTCCCTGTTTGTAATAAATTAATGTAAGTAGCATTAATAGCAACTTCCATCTCATATACACTTGGGTTTATAAACTCTCCTAGTTTTTGTCCTTGCCTAACCAACGACCCTGGGTTTACTAAAGCATCTGTTAATACTCCGTTATATGGGGCTCGGATAACATATTTACTCAACCTAACTTCCATGTTCTTTACATTATAATAAGTCGTGTAAATATTTCTACTAGAGATGAAGAATTTTTCTTTCTCCGAATTGGTAGCAGGTAATTTTGGAGTTGCTTTATCGAAATCAAAACTAGTTATATACCCTCTCCATTTTTCATATTCTTCTGGGTAGTCTAACCTAATATCTGGCATTATAGAGGTTATTGTATTATACAAATTGCTTTTTTGAGCTTGTAATGTGGCATAATGCTCTTCATTATTAATTCTTAATATAACCTCTCCTTTTTTATAAGAAATTCCCGTTTTAAACTCTTTAGTGGTTGTGTGTAAAACACCTTGAACTTCACTAAAAATTTCTATCCGGTTTTTGGCAACTAAAATACCATTGGCTTTAATGGTGATTGGAATGTCTTTATTCTCCACAACATCAATAAATACTGTTTTAACAATTTTCATTGCGGCTCGATGTGGTTTTTGATTAGCCGCAACCATTGCTTTAACCACAAAAACGGAAACGATAATTAAAACGATCCCTAATACTATACTTATTAATTTTCTCATCCCTTTACTTTTTTTCTGAAGACTCCACTTCAGCTAATTTTATGTTACTAACTATTTTTTTTAATACCTCAATGGCAATTTTTAGATCTGCCTGAGGGATACCTTTTTGGATTGTTTCATTTACCTCTGTTACAACAGGAAATGCTTGAAACAATGTTTTTTTGCCAGTTTCAGTTATTTTTACGAGGTTAACCCTCTTATCATTTTCATCCGCCAATCGCTCTACCAAATTTTTCTTCTCCATGGTATTAATCAACCTTGCAAGAGATGCCTTATCTCTATTGGTTAAAAATGCTAGGCTATTTTGCGGCTGAGGCTGCTCTTTATTTTTTAATAGAATAATGAGCATCACCAATTGCGGCCTCGAAAGTTCAATATTATTTGCCTTAAAACTATCGGCCATATAATATCCTGCGAGCTTCATAGAGCGCCCCAACCAAGGTAAAATTGTATGATCAGTTTCTAATGGATTACTCATTTATTTAATTTTGCACAAAAGTAGTGAGTTAGATTTAATTAGTTGCACCTGCAACTAATATTAAATAAACATATTATTAAAGGCAACCAGCAGTGTTTTAATCAACTAATTGAGGATAAATGGTAAACAATTTAGATGTATGTAATATTTAACACCTGCTTACAAAGTTTCATTTCTTACTTTTGTTAAACTATTAATATCATTCTAATTCCCAATTATGAAAACTATACTTTTAACAGCCCTTGTTATTTTTTCTTTAAGCTTAACTGGAATTGCACAAGACAAACCTGCCTACTTATTATATAACCAGAAAGGCAAAATAGCTAAGTACGATAAAATGATAAAAGATTTAGCCGATGCCGACATGGTATTTTTTGGTGAATACCACACCAACCCCATATCGCATTGGATACAAATAGAAATGGCCAAAAGCTTTTATAAAATCAAAAAAGAGAAGCTAGTTTTTGGAGCAGAAATGTTCGAAAATGGGAATCAATTAGTATTAAATGAGTACTTAGCTGGGTTTTATCCAGAAAAGAAGATGATGCCAGAAATGACTCAAATGTGGGGTAATTACAAAACAGATTATAAGCCATTGGTAGAGTTTGCAAAGGAAAATAAGCTTCGTTTTGTTGCCTCTAACATTCCCAGAAGATATGCTTCTATGATTAACAAGAAAGGAATGGAGGCTTTAGATTTATTAAGCCCAGAGGCATTGGCAATGATTGGGCCATTAAAAGAACATTTTGATGCCTCTGTTTATGCTGATATGAAAGA
>CAZDQR010000191.1:0-6383 GCA_964507315.1 uncultured Roseivirgaceae bacterium | reverse complement strand
TATTTACTTGGATGCCAATGAAAACCCTTTTGAAAACGGGTTAAATCGCTACCCAGATCCAGAACAAAAAGAGCTCAAAAGACTTATTTCGAAACGAAATATGGTTGCTCCAAGCCAAATTGTATTGGGCAATGGTAGCGATGAGCTGCTAGATTTAATAATGCGTGTTTTTTGCGAGCCTACCGAAGACAATATTATTATCACACCTCCAACTTTTGGCATTTATAAAGTATTGGCCAATGCTAATAATGTAGAAGCAAGAGAGGCTCCTTTAACAAATGATTTTGAACTTGATACTACCGCTATGTTAGATTTAGTGGATAACAAAACCAAAGTCATTTTCATCTGTTCTCCCAATAACCCTACAGGAAATTTAATGGACATTAACTCAATTAAAAAACTGTTGGCTCTCAACTGTATAATTGTAATTGACGAAGCCTACATTGATTTTGCTGAGCAAGAAAGTTGGACAAACGCTCTTCCAACAAACCCGAATTTAATTATACTTCAAACATTTTCCAAAGCATGGGCAATGGCTGGTATTCGTATTGGGATGAGTTTCTCCTCCCCCGAAATAGCTCAAAACATCAATAAGGTCAGGTTGCCTTATAATGTAAATTCACTCTCTCAACAAAAGGCAATTGAAGCATTTGAAAATACCTTCATTATTGATGAAAACTTACAAGCTATCAAGAATGAAAAACAGCATTTATGGCAATCACTCAACTCTCTTTTTATGGTTGATGAAATTCACCCTTCGGATGCAAACTTTTTCTTAGTAAAATTTAAAAAGGCGAAAGAGGTTTATACTCAACTAGCTCAAAAAAGCATCGTTGTCAGAGATTTTTCTAGTATAAAAGGGTGTGAAGAGTGTTTGCGTATTTCAGTTGGAACACCCGAAGAAAACAAAACATTAATTGAAACCCTCCAAACAATTAATTGATATGAAGAAAGTATTATTTATAGATCGCGATGGCACGTTGGTAATAGAACCACCAGTTGATTATCAATTAGATTCATTAGAAAAATTGGAGTTCTATCCAGGAGTATTTCAATGGATGAATAAAATAGCCAAGTTAGGCTTTGAACTTGTGATGGTAACAAACCAAGATGGATTAGGAACTGCAAGTTTTCCAGAGGAAACCTTTTGGCCAGCTCAACATAAAATTATAAAAGCATTTGAAAACGAAGAAGTAATTTTTGATGCTATAAAAATTGACAGAAGCTTACCAGAAGATAACGTTCTTACTCGTAAACCGAGAACAGGGTTGCTAACCGAGTACATACATGGCAACTACGATTTAGCCAATTCCTATGTAATTGGAGATCGTTTGACCGATGTGGAACTGGCTAAAAATTTAGAGGCTAAAGCGATATTTATATCAAGCGAGGTTGACGGTGAAATAGCAAATGAATTGCAGGAATGCATTGCTTTAACCACCACAAATTGGCAATCCATTTATAAATTCCTAAGCAAAGAGGCTCGAACAGCCTCAATAGTTCGGAATACTGCGGAAACCAACATCAAGGTATCAGTCAACCTAGATGGCTCCGGTCAATCTACCATTAATACAGGCATTGCTTTTTTCGACCACATGCTCGATCAAATTGCCAAGCATGGCTTACTCGACTTGAATATACAAGTAAAAGGAGATTTGGAAGTAGATGAGCACCATACCATAGAAGATACCGCTCTAGCATTGGGCGAGGCAATTTCTACGGCATTGGGAAACAAACTAGGAGTAGAACGTTACGGTTTTTGCTTGCCTATGGACGATTGTTTATGTCAGGCAGCCTTAGATTTTGGAGGCAGAAATTGGATTGAATGGCAGGCTGAGTTCAAAAGAGAAATGGTTGGCAAAATGCCAACAGAAATGTTCTTTCACTTTTTTAAATCTTTTTCTGATGCAGCCAAATGTAACCTCAACATAAAAGCAGAAGGCATAAACGAGCATCACAAAATAGAAGGCATATTTAAAGCCTTTGCCAAAGCAATTAAAATGGCCATAAAGCAAGACAAAGACAAAATGTTATTACCCTCAACCAAAGGAATGTTATGAGCAAGGTTGTAATTATTGATTATGGGGCAGGCAATATTCAATCGGTGCAATTTGCGCTGGAGCGACTTGGTGTGCAAGCTAAACTTACTCATAACAAAGAAGATATTTTGAGTGCCGACAAGGTTATTTTCCCTGGGGTGGGTCATGCCACCCCTGCCATGAAATCATTGCAGGAAAAAGGGCTGCACAAACTCATTCCAGCACTTACACAACCTGTATTGGGCATCTGTTTAGGGATGCAATTAATGTGTAGCTCTTCTGAAGAAAATAATCAAAATGGGCTGGACATTTTTTCAATTACTGTTAAGAGGTTTTCAGAAGAAGAAAAGGTGCCTCATATAGGCTGGAACGATATCAAATTTAAGGACAGTGAATTATTTAGAGGCATTGAAGAAAACCCCTATGTTTATTTTGTGCATAGTTATTATGCCGAATTAGGGGTTGAAACTATAGCCACGACAGATTATGTTCAACAATTTTCTGCCTCTTTACAAAAGAATAATTTTTATGGCTGCCAGTTTCATCCTGAAAAAAGTGGAGTGGTTGGAGAGGAAATATTGAAAAATTTTATTGAACTATAAATTATGAACTCATACCGGACATGTTCCGGTATCTCCCTTTTGAATAAATGGAGACCCCGGAATTTATCCGGGGTTAAATTGTATAAAAATGAAAATAATACCAGCAATAGACATCATCAATGGCAAATGTGTACGCCTTACCAAAGGTGATTACAATACAGAGAAAATGTATAACGAAAACCCTTTAGAGGTTGCTAAATCATTTGAAGACCATGGCATTAAGCACTTGCACTTAGTAGATTTAGATGGTGCAAAGGCAAATTCTATCGTCAATGGAAAAGTATTAGACAGTATTGCAACTTACACAAACTTGATCATTGATTTTGGTGGTGGAATTAAAACTGCAGCTGCTGTTAAACAAGCCTTTGAATTAGGTGCAACTAAAATAACAGCAGGAAGCATTGCCGCAATGAACCCAAGCCTTGTGCTTGATTGGGTTAGAGAATTTGGCCCTGATAAAATTATACTTGGAGCTGATGTTAACAACCGGAAAATAGCCATAAATGGTTGGCAGGGATTAACAAAAATAGAGCTAGATGACTATATTAAGAGCTATCTGGCCAAAGGAATCCAATCTGTAATTTGTACCGATATTAGTAAAGATGGCATGCTTAAAGGTAGCTCCATAGAACTATATCAGCAGTTACTTACCAAGTTTTCTGCACTTAAATTAATTGCCAGTGGCGGAGTAACTTCCATTCAAGAGTTGGACGAGCTCAAGGCAATTGGTTTGGATGGTGCTATTATTGGCAAAGCCATTTATGAGAATAAAATCACCCTTAAACAGCTAGAAGAATATGTTAACTAAACGCATTATTCCTTGTCTTGATATTAAAGATGGGCGAACCGTAAAAGGAATCAACTTCAAAAACCTAATTGATGCAGGAGACCCTGTGGAATTGGCATCCTATTATTCTGCACAAGGAGCAGATGAATTGGTGCTTTTAGACATTTCGGCCACAGCAGAAAAGCGGAAAACATTTGCTGGTCTCGTTAATAAAATTGCTCAAAAGATTAATATCCCATTTACAGTTGGAGGAGGGATTAAATCTATTGAAGAAGCCAGAAGGTTGTTATTAGCAGGAGCAGACAAGGTAAGTATTAATTCTGCTGCTGTCAGAAACCCTGCTTTAATTACTGAGTTATCCAACGCTTTTGGTAGCCAATGTGTGGTGGTAGCTATTGATGCCAAGCAAATTGAGGGAGAGTGGATTGTGCATTTAGTTGGTGGTAAAGAACCAACAAATCTCAGATTATTCGATTGGGCTAAGCAAGTGGTTAAACTAGGGGCTGGCGAAATTCTGTTCACCTCCATGAACAATGATGGAACTAAGCAAGGCTTTGCAAATGAGGCCTTACAAAAACTTTCATCCCTGGTAAATGTGCCCATTATAGCATCTGGTGGGGCTGGCAGCATTCAACATTTTGCTGACACTTTTCTTTTTGGAGGTGCAGATGCTGCTTTGGCAGCAAGTGTATTTCACTTTAATGAAATAGCGCTACCCAACTTAAAACAAGAACTTCAATCGCAAGGAATTGCCATTAGACTTTAACATTATGATAATAAAATATAACTCAACTACAGGCTTGGTGCCTGCCATTATTCAAGATTATGAAACTCAAAAAGTGTTAATGCTTGGTTATATGAGTGCAGAGGCCTATCAACAAACATTAGACACGGGTAAAGTGACTTTTTACAGCCGATCACGAAAGTGTTTATGGACTAAGGGAGAAACTAGCGGTAATTTTTTAAAGGTAAAGGAGATTAAAAATGATTGCGATAATGACTCCCTTTTAATTCGAGTAGAACCAACAGGGCCTGTTTGCCATACTGGATCAGACACTTGTTGGAACGAAGAAAACACTAATAATATATACTTCTTAAATAAACTGGAGGCTATTATTAAAGACAGAAAAGAGAGACCCGATGAGGCTTCCTATACCTCTTCATTATTCAAAAAGGGCATTAATAAAGTAGCACAAAAAGTAGGAGAAGAAGCAGTAGAGCTTATAATTGAAGCCAAAGACAACGACAGAAACTTATTTCTAAACGAAGCCGCTGATTTGCTATACCACTACTTAATTCTATTAAGTGCAAAAGGGTTTGGGTTAAAAGAAGTGATAGATATTTTGGATACTAGAAGCAAAATAGAAGAATAAGGGCAAAAACAACCCATACTATTTGATTTAATGCATAAATCCACTATTTTTGCAACGTAAAATTTAAAGAAACCAAAAGAGGGGACATCAAGTCCCCTCTTTTATTATCTTATAAAATGGATTTAAAACAACATATCACTGATCTTGCACTAGGGTTTTTACCCAACGAATCTTATTACTTAGTAGAAGTAATAATTAAAGGGTTGGAAGCAAAACAAAAGGTGCTTGTGTTAATAGATGGCGATGATGGGGTAAACATAGATGTTTGCGCAAGCATTAGCCGCCAAATTGGTCATAATTTAGAAGAGAATGAAACCATTGACAAGGCCTATACGCTTGAGGTTTCTTCTCCAGGAATTGACCATCCATTATTATTAACAAGGCAATACCAGGGCCGTGTTAATAAACGATTAAAAATTACTTTAAAAACTGGTGATGAGGTTACTGGTAAGCTTTTAGAGGTTTCAGAAGAAATTATTAAGGTTTTAAAGGAAACTAAAAAAGGCAAAAAAATCGAGACCGAAGAAATAGAATTAACTTTTAACGATATAGAAAAATCATTTGTACTGATTTCTTTTAAATAATGTAAGGAAAATGGACAGCGGAAACTTAATAGAATCATTTGCGGATTTTGCAATGCAAAAAAACATCGACAGACCTACTATGATTAGGATTCTGGAAGATGTGTTTAAAACAATGATTCGTAAAAAATACGAATTTGATGACAACTTTGATGTAATTATTAATGCAGACAAAGGTGACCTTGAAATTTGGCGATTTAGAGAAATTGTTGATGATAACTCAGAAGATATTTGGGATCATGACAAAATCTGTATTACAGATGCTCAAAAAATTGAAGCCGATTTCGAAATTGGTGAAGAAGTAGCAGAGGAAATCAAATTAATTGATTTTGGACGAAGAGCAGTAATGACAGCTCGCCAAACACTTATTCAACGAGTGAAGGATCTTGAAAAAGACATCATTTACGAAAAGTATAAAGACTTAGCTGGAGAAATTATTTCGGCAGAAGTATATCAAACATTATCTCGCGAAGTGCTTTTAGTTGATAATGATGGAAACGAACTATCTATTTCTAAAACAGACCAAATCCCTAAAGATAGATTCCGTAAGGGTGAAACTGTTAGAGCTGTAGTTGAAGGCGTTGAAATGTACAACGGAAACCCTAAGGTGAAACTATCTAGAACTGCTCCTGTATTTTTAGAGCGTTTGTTCGAAAATGAGGTGCCAGAAGTTTATGATGGATTAATTACAATTAAAAAAGTAGTTCGTCAGCCAGGTGAAAGAGCCAAAGTTGCTGTTGAATCTTATGATGATAGAATTGATCCTGTTGGAGCTTGTGTGGGAATGAAAGGTTCTCGGATTCACAGCATTGTACGTGAATTGCAAAACGAAAATATCGATGTTATCAATTATACTGATAATATGGAACTTTATATTGCAAGAGCATTAAGCCCTGCTAAAATCGGGAGTATTAAAATTTCTGATGCAGGTGGCAGAGTTTCTGTATTTCTTAAGCCAGACCAAGTTTCATTGGCCATTGGTAAAGGAGGACAAAACATTA
>CAZDQR010000190.1:0-6405 GCA_964507315.1 uncultured Roseivirgaceae bacterium | reverse complement strand
AATTTAATAATGATTGCTAGCTCGGCTAAGGAATCGGCTTGGAGTCAAGCCATTCACGAAGCGCAGCGTTTGGCTATACAGGCAGATCAAACTTTTGGCGAACCTAATGGAGGTAAAGCAGGCTTGAAAGCCGCTAGAGGAGTTGCTTTGCTTACGTATCGAACATCAGCCGCTTATATTGCTCAACAATCGGATGCCGAAGATAAAGTAGACGATTTTAAGGCTGCTTCCTACATCCGCTACCAAGGCGAAAAGCTAGTAAAGAGGTTTACTGCTTTGTCTTTTTATTATTTATCCAAGTGTTTGGATACCCACCATATAGGGAGAGGACGAGGAGGAGAACAAAAGGCATTGAGCAAGATAACTACCAGAACATTAGCTATTGGTTTTACTTCAGATATGCTTATCCCATCTAACCTTACTAAAGAAATGGCAGAGCAAATGCCGAATGCAACCTTTCAGCCTTTAGCTTCTGATTTCGGCCACGATGGATTTTTAGTGGAAACCGAGAAATTGACTACGGTTATTTCTGGGTTTTTACAGTACCAATAGTCGATTCTAGTTAGAAACAATTAACTGTTTATCCTTGATTATATTATTGCTCTAGGTTAAAATACTGAATAAGTCAATTGTTTATTTTTTCCAAAATATTCTTACTTTAGGAATAATGAAAAATTTGATTAAGTATTTTACCCGTAACAGTACCGATGAAACCTATATCATTCAGGCAAAATCAAAAGCATTGGTAGTTTTAACTTTGGTGGCATTGGCAATTGTAACTATCAGGATTACAACCAATTTGATTTTTAATTCTGAAGAGATGTCAATATTGGCAAAATTTGGAGTGCCATTAATGTTAGGTATGGTGGCCACCATAAATCTCTTTTTATTAAGGCATGCATCTTACAATGTTTCTGGGATGTTTTTTTCATCAGGCATGGTGTTAACCTTAGTAATAGGGTCGCTTATGACTAAAAATACAATCCACCCAATGAATACCTACCTTAATGGGTTATATTTTTTAATGGCCATTTTAACGGTTAGTGCCCTTTTTGGCAATCGATTATCACTTTTATTTAATGCAGCCTTAATTATTGGTGCTACTATTTATTTGCATTCTTCTTCTGAAGAATTTTATATAGGTGATTTAGAAAATTTAGCGAGGATGGGTATGGTTAGTTATATTATTTCAATAATTGTGCTGGTAGCCATCCTGTATTTTATAATGAAAATATCCATTGATGCTCAGCATAAAACAATGGAGATGGCCAAACAAACAGAGGAGGACAACAAGGAGCTTACAAAGTTGATTGGCCATGTAAAAGATACTTCGGCCATACAGCAAAATATATCTATTGAGATAATGAACTCTTCAAAAAACCTTTCTGCAGGAGCCGAGGGGCAGGTGATTAATGTGGATAGTATTGCTCAAAACATTAAAGAAATGGCAGTAAATTTTACTGGCAATGCTAAAATGGCTAATGATACTTCTGGCACCGTTACCAAAACCAATCAATTTATTAATGAGACAAAGGATGTGGTTCAGAAAACCATTAATGCCATTCGGAATATAAATGAAAAAGTAGGGTTGATTGAAGACATTGCGGCACAAACTAATTTGCTCGCGTTAAATGCAGCAGTTGAGGCTGCTCGAGCTGGTGAAGCAGGTAGAGGGTTTGCAGTGGTAGCTGCTGAAGTTCGAAAATTGGCTGAAAGCGCACAAGAAAGTTCCAAAGAAATTAAAGAATTGGTTGATGAAAGTATGACCGTTTCAGATGTGGCCGATCAAAACATAAATCAGATGATTGAAGAAATTAATGTGATTGATGAACGTGTAAAGCATATTGCGAGTGTAGCAACCGACCAAGCCTCTCGAGTAGATGTTATCGAACGCTCAATTTTTGATATTACCAGTCAAATTAAAGAGACAAATCAGATATCTACCAAGCTTTCTGAAACAGTTAAAACCCTTACTGAAAGTGAAGAGCGACTGAAAAAATTAATTGGCTAAAAATTTGATCTACATATATTCTAAATATTCTAGTATCTACCATGTAAATCCAGTTGCGCCTAAAACTACAAGTAGTCTTGGGAGCCAGACTAATTGTATAGTCGAATTTTCTTCTACAGTTGAAAGATCGTCTGGATCATATATAACCTCTATTTTAGAACCTTCAGGTATTGCAGGCAAATAACCTATACTTAACTCCTGAGTCACCCATTCATCCTTGTCGGTAGTAAACCTTACGATAGGGAAATAGAGACCTGTTTCCCCTCGATAACTTTTAAAATTATTTTTAAATACGATGGCTTCTGCAACTTTACCTTCAACTATTAAATCGTTTCCTTTTTGCCACAGTTTTGCACCAACTAATATTAGAATGCAAGATATAATTAAGATGATGATTTCAGAATCCATTATTTATGTCGCTTTTTTCCTTTGACTTGAATAGATCATTCTAAAAATATTATAGATCAATATATCTCTACAACTCAAATTCACCTCAAAATGGTTCGTGTCTTCACGAAACATCTTAGCAGTAATTTTACCTGCTCGATTACACACTTTTAACCACCTAGTTCTGAAGTCAATTTTTTTGACAATTTCAGAGTTTCATTTTCTGTTTGGGTGTTTATAATTATTAGCCCGCCACTTGCTGTTTTTACATAAATAAAAGGTGGGGTTTATGACTCGAGATAAAGTTTAGAAATTCCAAAATCTTTAAGGTCGAAACTTCCCTTAAATACTTCTCCATAGGCGAGGCCATCTGTCCTATTTATAATTTGTGGTATTGAATCGATTATCTCAATACTTTCAACGTTCGTTTGTATTCCATATAAACCTGAAATAGTAATTTGATGGTTGGATATTTTGAATTTTGGTGTTTTTATACTCTGATAAAGGAACCCAAAGATCAGAAATAAAAATGTTGCAAAAGATAAGTAAACTAAAACTATCTGCTTCTTTTTTTGTTTCTTCCCAACTTTGGGGCTCTTGAACCTTTGAGCAGAAATGACAACAAAGAATAAACCAAAGAAAATTATTGATACCATAGCCGCAACAATGTTCTGCTTTAAAACGAACAAAGCCATTACCGGATAAATTAATGCAACCACTGTTCCTAAAATAACAAGGCTAGTTCGCATCATGGATGATAAACCGTCTATATCGACCTTTGCTTTCTCTCTTGACGACATAGTATTATATCCAGCTATTAGGTCAGGAAACCTTTTAACTAAAAGTCCTATTAGGGCTATAAAAATTCCAATAATTGTTGGTATTGCAAATTCCATAATTGTGTGTAACAATTGGTTAATGGGACAAATGTATTTTTATATCTATTATAAATATACGTCAAATATCAAAAGGTCATAAATAAGATGTTTTAATGGTTTGTCTTAATTATCTCTACAACTCATCACTCTAATTCTACAGTTCGGTAACTCCTATTTTAATTAGTGGGAGTAATTGCAATTCTTTGTATTGTTATGAAAGTAAAAAAACTCAAACTCACAAATCAAAGGTTCTTGTCTGAAGGCAATCGCAACCTAATTACAACTCTAGTACTGTTCTTGGCTATTAGCTCAACGGTACTGGCTCAGACAAAAATTACAGGCCTAATTACAGGCCTATCTGGCGAAGCTCTTATAGGAGCAAATGTATTTATTAAGGGCACTTATGATGGTACAAGTACTGATGTAAATGGTAATTATAGTTTTGAAACCTCAGAAACTGGAGAAGTGCAATTAGTAACAACTTTTATAGGATATCAAGAAGCAATTCAAAAAATACAACTCAAACCGATTAACAACATCGACTTTTCACTCAAAGAGTCAATTAATAAAATGGATGCAGTGGTTATTTCTGCAGGTACATTCGAGGGAGGATCGGGCACTAAAAGTGAAGTGCTTAAACCCTTAGATATTGTAACCACTGCAGGAGCTACTGCTGATATTGCTGGTGCATTAAATACCTTACCCGGTACGCAAACAGTGGGCGAAGAAGGTCGTCTGTTTGTTCGTGGAGGAGACGGCTCCGAAACCAAAACTTTTATTGATGGGTTGCAGGTGCTAAAACCTTACTCAACAACTATTCCTAATACACCCACACGTGGCAGGTTTTCTCCTTTTATGTTTAGTGGCACAAGCTTTAGCACAGGAGGTTATTCAGCTGAATATGGCCAGGCTTTATCATCTGCTTTAATTTTAAATACCAAAGAAAAGCCAAGCCAAACGCGAACAGATCTAAGTTTAATGACGGTAGGCTTAGAACTTAGTCATACACAGTCGTGGGCAAAATCATCGGTAGCAGTACAAGGAGCTTATTATAACCTTGCTCCCTATTTTGGAGCGGTAAAACAAACTACAGATTGGAGTAGTCAGCCTCAAAGCGGGCAAGCAAGTATAGCTGCCAGGCAGCAAGTAGGAAATAGTGGAATGCTAAAGCTATATGGGATTGTATCAACCAATCAATTTAGCGTTTACCAACATAGTATTCTTAACCCTACCGAAAAAGAGTTGGTTGATATAAAAAATAACTATGCCTACGGTAATGCCTCTTTCAAAAATATATTAGTAGGTTCCTGGAGTTATAAAACAGGCGCATCTTATACGATTAATACTGATGAAATTTACTTGGATAATGAGCAAATAATAGAAACCACAAAAGGAGTCCATTTAAAATCGGTAGTTAGTGGCGACCTTACTAATAGCATAAGTTTAAATACAGGAGCTGAGCTTTTATATGTAGAAAGTAGCCAAGACTACTCTAATGAAGCAAGTGGAATTAAAAATAATAGCAGCTTCCAAAATCCTTTATTCGCTGGTTTTGCAGAGGCAGATATCTATTTTTCATCCAACTTTTTGGCAAGGGTAGGTGGGCGAGTGGAATATACTTCATTAAATAACCAAGTATATGTGGCACCAAGAGTTTCTCTAGCTTATAAAACGGGTAAAAATGCGCAAGTAGCTTTGGCAGGTGGCGCTTTTCAGCAAGCTGCAACCGAAGACTTACTTCGTGTAAACAATGCGCTCGAATTTGAGAAAGCTGACCATTTGATTTTAAATTATCAGATTGTAAACTCAAATCAAACTTTTAGAATTGAAGCTTATTTAAAACGATACCGTGATTTGGTAAAGTTTGATGCGAGCAATCAATTTGACCCAAGTGGATACACTAATAATGGGGAAGGACTTGCGAAAGGAATTGATGTTTTTTGGAGGGATAATAAATCTATTAAAAATATGGACTACTGGGTATCGTATTCGTACTTAGATACAGAGCGTGATTACCGAGATTATCCAACTAAAGCAGTTCCAACATTTGCATCTGCACATAATTTATCAGTTGTATCGAAATACTGGGTAAATAGTTTAAAAACGCAGTTTAGTGGCACGTTTTCAGTTGCTTCTCCTAGAGCTTATAATAATCCCAACAAGGCTACATTTAATGGAGAATTAACCCCTGTGTATGTGGATTTAAGCTTGAGCATTAGCTATTTGGTAACGCAAAATATTATTATTTACGGGAGCGCAACTAACGTACTAGGCAGAGAAAATGTGTTTGGTTATACCTATAGTAAAACGCCAGATATGCAAGGGCAATATGTTGGCCAGGCAAATCAGCTGCCGGCACCAAGGTTCTTATTTGTAGGCGTGTTTATCACTTTTAGTAAGGATGCAACACTCAATCAATTAAAATCATTATAAAACACTAAACTTAATCGTCATTCTGAGCGCAACAAAGTGGAGCGAAGAATTTAAAAATAGCTATTCGTAAATTAACAATAAACATATTAATCAAAATAAATTAACAATGAAAAAACTACTCTTAACATTAGCAATCGTAGCAGGAGTTTACGGGCTAAGCCAAGCACAAACAACCAATAAATTAGTTGTAAAGGTTACCAACATTTCATCTAACAAAGGTGATATCGGTGTTGCCGTATTTAACTCTAAAGAAACATTTTTAGGCAAACCGTTTGTGAGCAAATCTAAAAAGGCAAAAACTGGTGAAATGGTTTTTGAAATGGAAGTGCCTAATGGTACATATACTATTAGCGTGATGCACGATATAAACAAGAGTGGAGACCTTGATTCTAACTTTATGGGCATGCCAACCGAGCCTTATGGTATTTCTATGGATGGTAAAAGTAGGTTTGGCCCTCCTAGTTATGATGATGCCTTGTTTACTGTAGCAGATAAAAACCTGAAACTCACTATTGAAATTGACTAAATAAATTTGAATAGCATCTGATTCTCTTTGTATTCCGAGGAACGAGGAATTTTATAAGGTAAAGGAGTTTCTTGCAAACTGAAAAGGATTGCTTCCTCGGAATAAATAAATAAAGTAATAGAGATAATCACTTAGCTACATAATATAATCTTTGTAAATTGCATATCTAT
>CAZDQR010000189.1:0-6422 GCA_964507315.1 uncultured Roseivirgaceae bacterium | reverse complement strand
CCTTCGCCTGCCCTGGAAACAATGGTTTTGACTTCATGGGGTGTTAAATTTTGCGCTTCATCCACAATAATAAATCGGTTAGGAATCGAACGCCCCCGAATATAGGTCAATGACTCCAGCACAATTTTTTTTATAAACTTCACTTCAAACTGGCTACCTACTTGCAATAACTCCAATTTAAGTCGTTGCAGGGCCTCGTATAAAACTGTAGCAACACCATCATCAGCTTCCTCACTATTCGAATTTATGAGCTCGATAAACTGTAAGGCCATATCAAATAATTGAATAGGGTTAGATTGTGGCGTAAATACATCTTTTGCAAAGTTAGACAGACTACTAAATTGCGATAACCAAGACCATGATATATGAGTTTGTTTAGTTTTACTCAACCACTTTACCAAAGCCGCATTATCCTGTTGTACAAATACGTTGGCCCCTAAGGTTTGCAAAGCATCTACCGGAATTGTGCCCTGATCGAGCCTTGATTGATACTCAAAATAATACGTAATAAACTCTCCTATGGGATGAGCTGCCACAGGTTGTCCCATAGTAATGTTTATGGGCAACTCAGATTGTGGTAAGGCGTATAAAACTGGATTTAGCAAAGCTTCATCAGCCAAAATTACAGCCGTATTATTAAATTGGTAGTTGGTATTCTCTGTTAATATATTAGAAGCTATTTTAGCTTGGGTAACACCCAAAGGGGTTCCTAATACATCTATCACACGCTCATTTTCAAACACATTGGCATCAATCCAATGTGTGTTTTTCCCTTTCCAAATGTGCTTATATCGGTTTAAGAATTGAGCAGCTTTTAAATTTTGCTTATTATAATAAAACCGGTCTACATCAAAATAAACTTGTGCCAAATTGCTTGAAAGCAAACTGCCAAATATTACTTCTTCGGCTAAGGATAACGCATTAAATCCTGCAAAAACTACTTGCTTAAAAGAAATCACAGCTCCATTTTTAATGGCATTTGCAGAGGCTCGGTAGAGCATACCATTATAAGCAAGCCCTTTCGCTACTAGCGCTTCTTGAAACATAAAATAGGCTTTACCTACAGTATTCCAAGTAGTATCAAACTCTTTAAACAGCTCTCCATTTCCAGATACATCAATTACTTTTTGAAACTCGATAATGGCTTTTAGAGCTTCTTCATCTGGCCCAAAAACCGTATCAAGGTCTTTAATATCTTGCAAGTTTTTATACAGCAATTTGGCATCCACCAAATACCTATCCACTTCATCAAAATCTTTTAGCAAGACCTTTGCCCAACCGTAAAAATCTTCGAATACAATTTTGGGTTCTAGTTTTTTATATACTCCAAACAATTCTGTAATCTGCTGAATTTCTGAAGCTACATTTAGGCTAGGGTTCAAATGCTCTATAAACTCCTGAATACTTAGAATAGTAGGCGCCCAAAATACCTCGGTGTCAAATTTTTTCTGAAGCAATGTTTCAAAATGACGACAAGCACGTTGGGTAGGAAAAACATAGCATTTAGTTCTAAGCTCTTTTAAGTTGGCCACGCTAATATCTTCAACAATATGGTCTAAAAATCTCTTCATACAACCTCCACTAATTCAACTAACTCAATATATACTAAATACATTCCTTCTACCTGATAGCCCATTTGGGTAAGTAAATCTGCATAATTTTTTATTTGGTTTTTATGGCTCTCAGATTTTGCTCCTCGTTTAAAATCAATAATTACAGCGTTTGAGCCTTTAAGTATTACTCTATCGGGGATGTATGTATTGCCTTTAGCCAATATTTTATGCTCATTTACTACATCCCAGCCAGGTGCAAACCATTGGTGCAAATTAGGGAGTGCAGCAAATAAATGAGTTATCTTTTGCTTATGGCCAGTCGCACCTTCTGCTGTAAAACTTCCTTTACATACCATTAATTGCAGAATTGAATCCATTATTTTTTCAAGTTCCGACAACTCAAAAGTGCCCATTTTAGCCATAATAGAGTGCAATTGAATCCCTGATCTGATATTATTGGCTTTCTCAGAATCTAGCTGTTTCCAAAAGTCCTTTTCTGTAGTTGGAGCAAGTTTTAATGAGGGATCAACTGTGGGGTAATTCGATAATAATTGATCTTGAATCGATTCATCTTCTTTATCATGTGCAGAACTAGGAGTCCCAAGTTCAAACACATTTCCATCAAAGTTGCTAGAGAGACTAAAAACATCGCTTGTTAATATGCCTTTAATTACCTCTTGAAAAGATTTTTTATAGTTTTTGTTTTGTACAAACACATATAAGCGCTCTACAGCTCTTGTAAAGCCTACGTATAACGTGTTCAATTCTTCTAATGCAATGTCGAAGCTTTCTTGCTCATAATTGTCCTTAAAATCTGTGGTCTCTAATGTGCTCGTAAAATTAAGAGGAAGGCTTCCCCACTTCTCGTACCTTTCGGGCAAGTTACTAGGCCAAAACACATGTTGGTTCCTATAAATAGCACCCCCAACCTGAGGCATAATAACTACAGGGCTTTCAAGCCCTTTCGATTTATGGATACTTTTAACTTGTACAGCTCCTTTGGGCTTACCTAGAATAATAGAAGGTTTCGATTTAGCATCTTGATGTAACTCATTCCAACGATCGAGAAAACTTGAAATGGAAACAAATCCTTTTTGGCTTAATGAAAGGCTTAGGTCTTGGAGCCCTTGTAAAAATGGATCGAATTGCTCGTTAAGCTTATAGTCCTCTATAAGTTTTTCGATGGCCTCATACGCATTTAGCCCCGTGGTAATACCACTTAAAGGTGAACTTTTTGCTATTTGTTCTAATGCTTGAGTGGCCGTTTGTTTATGAATAATATTGAGAAAATAGCTAACATTAGTAAGTGTTAGCTTACTTTCAGGTGTTAAAATTAATTGCAATCCGTTTATTAAAAACTGCACCAAAGGCGATTTTTCTAATTGTAAAGCCTCATCGGTAATGGTGTGAATACCTTCGCTCAACAGATAAGTAGCGACCTCACTTGCTTCCTTATTTCTTCGCACTAAAATTAAAATATCTTCTGGTGCAAAGCCATCTTGCAAGGCAAGATTAATGCTTTCTTTAGTGGCTTCAAAAGCTTGATCTTTCCAACTTTCTCCCTCATTATCAGCAAAAAACTCAACCTTTACATAGCCTTCAATATCTTTATTAGATTCCTGAACTACATCTTCATAAGCAAGTGAAAGCGCTTCCATTTTATTCGTAAACCCATCCAACAGCGAAGCCAACGATGCGCTCGCTGCTTGAAAGAACTCATTATTAAATGTGATAATATTTCTACCACTTCTATAATTAGTATCTAAGGCTGCTTCTATGGGCGAATGGTCTGATAGGTCTGATGCAGCTTGGTGCATCAGCAAATTCACATCACCACCACGCCATCGGTAAATAGATTGCTTTACATCGCCTACAAGCAATAAACTACCCTCCTCATAAAGGGAGTATTGTAATAAGGGTAAAATATTTTTCCATTGGTGAGTAGACGTATCTTGAAACTCATCAATCATGATATGGGTAAACTTGGCACCGATCTTTTCATAAATAAATGGCGCATCAGAAAGAGAAACCACGCCATCTAAAATAGAAGCTGTATCGGAAAGTAATAGTAAATTATTGCTACTTCGGTACTCCCATAAATTATCTGATAAAGCAGATAAAACTCCGTAAGAATAAATATTAGAGAGCAAGTTCTTTGCTTCTAAATATTCTAGGTTATGTATGCTGTGAGGCAACCCAATAATACGTTCTCTTAGTTCTTGAAGCCCCGCCTGAGCACAAGCCTCCACTTCCTCTTTCTTCTCCGATTTTTTGGTGGTCCATTCTGCGCTTACAAAGGTGGCACTAAATGGCTTTGTTAAATCTTGGGTTCCTGCCACCAACTTTTTAAACACAGGAATTAGGTTGGCTCTAAAATCTGATTCCACTAAATTATGTACTGCGATCAAGTCAAGAGCCTTAGCCGCAGTCTCTTTCATTTCAGCTAAATAGAAATTTACTTGCTGCTGTAAACTGGCAACAAACCCTTCTAGCTCATTACTATTTTCTTTGAGCTTGTCTTTAATATCAATAAAGCTGTCTTGAAAAAGTTTATTGCCTAAATTTTTAATATTAAACTCAATATTCCAGCCTTTATCTTCTTCTATTTTAGTATTTATAAAAGCACGAAGCCATTTTTTTACCCGTTTATCCTCCGTTTGATATAACTTATAAACAGCTTCATCCATAGCTTTTCCTACATCTAAATCTAGCTCATAACCAAGGCTAAGTTTTAGCTCTCGAGCCAAATGGCGAATGAGTTGCGTAAAAAAATGATCTAGTGTAACCACATTAAAACGACTGTAATCATTTAATATATTGGTAAGTGCGAGGTGGCTTCTATGTGTAATTTGCGATGCATCTAAGGGGATTTTATCTGCCTTAAAATCAGCTTCTATAACCTCTAATAAAACAGATTTCTCCTCTGTTGCCAATTTAGAAAGTTCCTTCAAAATTCGAGATTTCATCTCATTTTTAGCATCGTTGGTAAAGGTTAGTGCTAAAACTTGGTGGTACTCATTGGGGTTAAGAATAAGATGCTTAATAAAAACTTTAGCAAGAGTAAACGTTTTACCAGAGCCGGCAGAAGCTTTAAGAATGATGGCATTAGATACAAGAGTCATAAGTTATAAAAATAACCGCAGCACTTGTAAGTCGCAATGATTCTGCAAAGTCTTTTTTTTGGGCCAGGTCAGACGATAGTCAGACCGTGTATTAGTTTTTTTTCGGTGCCAGGTCAGACAGTAGTCTGACAGCATGTATCGATCTGACTATCGTCTGATCTCAAACATAGTGGAACTACACTATTTTATCTAGCACAGAATCTTGAATTACACCATAAGAATCATCGTAAAATGTGATTGGGCTTATATTTAATAACTTTTGAGCTAAAGTATAATTACAAAGCGTTCCATTTCTTTTTCCCAAATAATCTTGAAAAGAAGAAAACTCCCAATCTTCCATTTTATTAACTAACCTCGCTTTTAATGGGTTTTGATGAATGTAATTGAAGCAGATAAAGCTATAATCTCCTGATTGTGAATCGGTAGTTAATAATTTAAACTTAGTTTTTTGCCTAAATATCGAGCCACTCCTAGCATATTTCTTGTTGAACTCATTTGCATATCCACTGTTTAGAAGCCTAAATGCATTAGTTAACTCTTGGCTTATAATACTGCCAAGCAGTATTGAATTACACGACTTGTTGTTCGTGTTTATCATGAAATGATAATGGTTGGGCATTAAGCAATAACAAATAATATCAGCAACCGGTAACACTCTCGCTCTAACCCGATTCAAAAAATAAAAATAATCATCTGCTTCTCTAAAAATTATTTCACAATTATTCCCCTGGTTATAAACATGATAAAGCTGTTCGGGAATAATACGCATATACTAAATATAGCGTTTTTTAGCCTTCAAATAATTTTTCTACTGTTTAAAGAACTATATAATAATTGGTGCAAACAGGTTTATGCGACACCATACTAAACTCTAAGTATACGGCATATCAACGATTCGGTGCCAGGTCAGACGACAGTCAGACCGTTTACTGGCAATCTAAAAACGAAAGTAAGGGTAAACACATTCACCATATTGATCTGACTATCGTCTGATCTCTATCCCTGGGAAATTATAACCTAGAACAAATAGGTCAGCCCACCTGTTAGACCCTGCATAGCCATCCTAACATCATAGATGTCTGTATCTTCGATGTAGTCAAAATGCTTTCCAATATCATAGTCAAATTTAACCTCAAAGTAAAGGTTATCTTGTAACCTAATATCAGCCGCCAATCTAACTCCAACACCAAATGGAAAAGAAGCATCTATTGTAGGCAATGGGTTTAACTCAGCAATAGCATCCACTAGCCCATTATTATCTCCAATATTAAAATAAAAATTAGGCCCTAGGCTAAACCAAAAACTATCGTTTGATTTTACCATTAAAAGCACTGGAATAGCTAATCGACTATAACTTTGTAGTTTACGAACCTGTTCCCCTGTAAGAATTTCTGTCACACTCACTTCTCCACTCACATAATTATACGCTAGTTCGGTACGAATAGCATGATTTTTCCCAATGTTTAGAATCATTTCGGCTCCAACATAAAAAGTGACGTTATTAGTAGCTGGTGCTATTTCCCATGTGTTAAACCCATCGTTAGCATCTTGTAAAAACACTTTAGGAAAAGCTGCCCAAGAAGTGCCAACACCTGCTTTAATTCCCCATTCTATTTTTTCTTGTGCCTTAGCACAAAACGAAAGACCTATAAAAAAAGTGATTATGACTAATTTTTTCATTTCCCTAATTTTAATTTTAGAGATAATCACTTAGCTACATAATATAATCTTTGTAAATTGCATATCT
>CAZDQR010000188.1:0-6456 GCA_964507315.1 uncultured Roseivirgaceae bacterium | reverse complement strand
GATAAACGCATATGTTTATCATAAAGCCAAACGTTAAAAGGGCAATCTTATTATAAAGATGCTATAAGGTTTAGCAATACTACTCCATTAGGAAGTGCTCGTATTCAAGCATTAGGCGGGGCATCTGTGGCTCTTGGCGCAGACCCCTCTGCTATCCTTTCTAACCCAGCAGGCTTAGGATTATATAATAGCTGGGAGCTAGCAATATCTCCTTCGTTAAATGTTGCATCTAATAAAGCAGCTTTAAACGGTTCTTCTGCAAGTAATACAAAAACAAATTTTTCATTAGATCAGATTTCGATTGTTTTAGCCAACCCAAACAGGGTAGAAACAGATGTTTGGCTTGGAGGATCGTGGGGATTTGGCGTTCAAAAAATAAATGACTTTAATTCAAGGGTAGTCTATAATGGGCTTAACTCTGATAATAGTTTAGTTGATTTTTTTATTGAGAATGCAGATGGATATCCTACAAGTGGCTTTCCTGACTTAGAAGATGCATACGATTTAACTTCGTTAGCTTATTATAATTACTTGATTGGACCATGGAATATTATTGATCCTACCTATCCTGATGACGAGTACTTTTCTGATGTAACAAGTTTCGTAAAACCGCAGTTGCGCCAATCAGAAACCATTGAAACGAGTGGCTCACAATATCAAATTTCGCTAGGCTATGGAGGCAATGTTGCTGATGTATTTTATTTCGGTTTCAACTTAGCTCTTGTTACACTTAATTATGAATCGCATAAAAGTTATTCTGAGTATGAGTTCGACTATACATTAGAAGACCCAATATACCATCCATTAAATAGCTTTTCAACCACAGAAAAGCTATCAATAAATGGAACAGGAGCTAATTTAAACGTTGGTATTATTATTAGACCTATGCCGGTTTTTAGAATTGGCGCAAGCATTACAACAAGAACTGTGTATGACCTTAACGATTCGTATGAAACTACAATGGGTGCAGAATGGGATAATTTTTATTACCAAGATATAATTGGAGGCGATACCTTGCTTAACTCTACTTCTACAGAGTCCGCGATTGTAGAATCTACATATACACTAAAATCACCCGTAAAATACGCATTAGGAGGAGCCGTGTTTTTAGGAAAACTAGGCTTTATTACCGTAGATGCAGAGTTTGTTAATTATGGAAAAACGAACCTGGAGTCGCAAGAATTTTCGATGAGCGATGAAAATAGTTATATGGTTGCCAACTACTCTAATCAAGTAAACTTAAAAGCTGGTGTAGAAATTCGGCTTTCACCTCTAAGGTTCAGAGCAGGTTACTCATTAAATGATGTACCAAAAGACAAGCAAGATAATTTAACATTTAAAAATCAAGCATTTTCTGGTGGCATGGGAGTTTTACTGAATCAATTTTATGCAGATTTTGCATTGGTCTTTCAAGAGAGGAAAGCTCAATATTCACCTTATTTACTTGCTAATTATTCTGAACCTATTGTTGATATCAACTCGAATACAATAAGAGGAATTTTTACTTTTGGATACAAATTCTAAATAGTGATCTCCTTTCTAATTAATTTAATAGCCTCTTGTTTAGATAGTTGGTCTGCGTTAATTATTATTTCGGCTTTTGAATATATCTCAATTCTTTCCTTTTCCAATTCTTGAATTCTCTTTTCAACTCCTTCTTTTAATAAAGGCCGTTGTGTATCAGATTTTAATCGGCTAATTAGCACTTCTGCCCCAACATTTACAAACACCACTTTCCCTGTTTTTTGCATTAAGGCAAGGCCACTATAAAAACAAGGAGTTCCTCCACCAGAAGCGATTATATAATCTCCTTCTTTTTCAGAAACTCTAGTAAGCTCCAGAGCCTCAATTTGTCTAAAATAGGCTTCACCCTTTAGTTCAAAAATCGCTTGTATTGTTGCTCCTTCACTGGCTTCAATATTAGTATCTAAGTCTATAAAATCATAACCTAATTCCGAAGCCAAGGCTTTTCCGATAGTAGATTTGCCACTGCCAGGCATTCCGATGAGGTATATTTTAGACATCCTAATTAAGAAGGCTTCGAACTTCGTCTGCTGTAGGAACATCATTAGCGTGCCATTTTCCTAAAACCGTACCATCACTAAATAACATTAATCCTGGGTTGGAACGAATCATAGCCTTAAGCACGGTTGCATCCGCATAAAAGTAAGGAGCCGCTAGTTGGTACTCATGTCTAAATTTTTCAAAATCAGGAGCAGAAGAAGCCGTAAGTGCTATGGTTTCTACGTCTTTTAATTCATTTACCAATAGCACAATTTCTTTCATTTCTTCTTTAGAAGCATCTGTTACATTATAGGCAATAAAGAAAAGCTTTACACCTTCTAAACTCTTTTTAGTATAATCACCTACTTCCTCATTCCACACATTATAATCTGTAATTTTAGGAATGGTTTTATCTTCATTCGTTATTCTGTGGGACTTGTATGTATAGCCATCCTTCTCAGCTAAATAATCAGCAGAAATAATTTCTTGCCCGTCTTTTTCAAATACATATTCAAAAATAGGCTGCTCTTCAGGAATCATATTGGCTTGGATATTATCACCTATAGCATATGGTCTAAAATCAACAGGAGGCAAGTGATTAATAGCTGATATACCAATATAGGTGGAAACAATTCCAGCACCAATAACAGTATATAATCCAACCTTAAAAGATTGAACAGGTTTTAAATTATCTTTTCTAAAGAAAATATATCCAATGAGCACCACCAAAATAACATCCTTAGTAAACGATTGCCAAGGCGTTAACGGAATGGCATCCCCAAAACAGCCACAATCGGTAACCTTATTAAAATAAGCTGAGTAGAAAGTTAAAAACGTAAAAAATGCAATAATTACTACTAATGCCCAACTAGTTAGTTTCATTCTAAAATGAATGATTAGAGCTACACCCAGCACTATTTCGACAACAATTAGAATAAAGCCAATAGGCATTGCAAATGGGACAAACCATTCAAAAAAATGGCCAAAATCTGAAGAAAACACTTCAAAATATTCACCCAATTTAATTTGGGTTCCCATAGGGTCGTCAATTTTTACTAGGCCCGAAAAAATAAATAGTGCCCCAACTAAATAGGCTATTACTTTGTCTAATATTTTCATGCTTCTTGGTTTAGTTTTATTAACGCAAAAACGGCATAATTAATCATATCTCTATAATTGCCATCATACCCTTCCGACACTTTGGTTTTACCTTCGTTGTCTTCTATTTGCTTTACTCTTAACAATTTCATTAAAATAATATCGGTAATGGAGCTCACTCTCATATCTCGCCAGGCCTCGCCATAATCATGGTTTTTATCTAAAAGTAAACTTAGTGTTTCTTTAGCTTCTTGGTCGTATAAAATCATTAGCTCATCCAATGGAATTTCCATTCTCTTATCTGCTTCTAACTGTAATTGAATGAGCGCAATAATTCCATAATTAATGATAGCCACAAATTCGCCTATTATCCCATCACCTACTTTGCTAACCCCTTTCTCCTGAATAGAACGTATCCTATTAGCCTTAATAAATATTTGATCGGTGATGGATGATAGCCTCAAAATTCTCCAAGCCGTGCCATAGTCAGACGCCTTATTATTAAACAGCGACCTGCAATCTGCCAATATTTTCTGATACTCTTTTTCGGTTGATAACTCCAATGGACTTTGATTGATTATTTTTGAACTATTATTAATTGCATACAAAAGTGATAAAAGATAGCCTAATTTCAAGAAAAATCTCCTTGAACATTAAAGGAAAATTGCTCGAACTAAACTCGCCCAAGATAATGGGCATTTTAAACGCTACACCAGATTCTTTTTATGAGCAGAGTAGAGCAACAACCGAAAGTACTGTTTTAACAGCCGTAGAAAAAATGCTTCACGCTGGAGCAACCTTTTTAGACATTGGAGGGTTTTCAACCCGACCCAATGCAAGTAGCGTTACAGAGAAAGAGGAACTTGCACGTGTAATCCCTTTTATTAAAAAGCTATCCCAAACTTTTCCGGAAGCGCATATATCTATAGATACTTTTAGGTCTAAGGTGGCCCAAGAAGCAATAAATGCAGGTGCAGCCATTATTAATGACGTAAGTGGTGGGCAAGCCGATGATGCAATGTTTGAAACTGTTGCTAAGTTAAAAACGCCATATGTATTAATGCATATGCGAGGTACACCAACAACAATGATGTCTAACACTACCTACAAAAACGTTATACTCGACATTATTAAGTACTTTGTTGAAAAGACGAACCAACTTAAAAAACTTGGCCATAGCGATGTAATTATTGACCCAGGATTTGGGTTTTCTAAAAATATGGAACAGAATTATGAACTTTTAAATGGGCTTCATCAGTTACAACGAGTAGGGTATCCTATACTAGTGGGTGTATCACGTAAAAGCATGATATATAAATTGTTGAAAACTACGCCTGAAAAGGCGCTTAACGGAACAAATATTCTTAACTTCGCTGCTCTAGAAAGGGGCGCTAGCATTTTACGTGTTCACGATGTAAAAGAAGCAAAAGAGACTATTGAATTATTTAGGGCATTACACAATTGATTTTACTATTTAAAATCGGATTTCTTAGCATAGGCTGGTTAGATATCATAGATATTTTGGCAGTAAGTTTTTTCATGTACCAATTATACAAATTGATGCATGGCAGTGTTGCCATTAAAATTTTCTTAGGTGTTCTTTCTCTTTACCTTTTTTATTTAGTGGTAAAATCAGCCCAAATGGAGCTTCTAGCATCTATTTTAGGGCAATTTATGAGTGTTGGTGTTTTGGCCACAGTTATTCTTTTTCAGCAAGAAATTAGAAAATTTTTATTAGTAATTGGCAAAACAACATCGTTTAAAAGTGGCGAAAATTTCTTTTCCTCATTCTCACTATGGAAAAAACAAGGAGGAAGTGACCATAATGTTACACCCATAATTGAGGCTGTTAAAGCAATGAGCGGGACAAGTACTGGTGCCCTAATTGTATTTACACGAGATTCTGAATTGAAATTTTATGTAGATTCTGGAGATCTTATTGACGCTGAAATATCGAACAGATTACTGCTATCCATTTTTAATAAATACAGCCCACTACACGATGGAGCAGTTATTATTCATAAAGATAGAATACGTGCAGCAAGGTGTATCTTACCCGTATCAGAAAATGATAATTTGCCCGCACAATTTGGATTAAGACATAGGGCCGCAGTGGGCATGTCTGAAATAACCGATACGTTGATTTTAATTGTTTCGGAAGA
The DNA here is from genome assembly GCA_964507315.1 of uncultured Roseivirgaceae bacterium. Lineage (GTDB taxonomy): Bacteria > Bacteroidota > Bacteroidia > Cytophagales > Cyclobacteriaceae > JAKISE01. Next base: position 1,192 of record CAZDQR010000188.1, on the reverse strand, counting down.
AACAGGAGAAATGTCGATTGCTGAAAATGGCATTGTTTCAAAAAACCTTTCAGGCTTAGAAATTAGAGCTAGTATAAACACCTATTTATCCTCTGTTCCCGAACCCGAAGCAGAAAATAACGAACCAAACGAAGAAAAGAAGAAAGAAGCAGACGCTGAAGCGATCATTGCCTATACAGAAAAATCCGCTTAAGCCTATTCTTTAATTAGCGCTCTATAATTAGTTCGTGTTCGTTGTTCCATTAATATACTTGCCTTTGGTGGTGTATATTCTGACATCGCATAGGGGGTGTAATTTTTAATGGTAATCAACTTTAAATCCGTATTATAATACATCTCAAAAGTTGAACGAAGCAGTTCCAATAACCTATCTACCTTTGATCTATTATATGTAAAACACACCGAAATAGAAATAGCTGAATTCTGCATCATGTTTATCGATAAATTAAGATCGTGCAGAACTTTAAAAACAGTCGCCAAACTTTCTTCATTTACAAAAGCAAAATCGGTTACCTTAAAGCTGAACAAACACTGATTATTCTTATAAATTACACTCGGTTCTAGCTCTTTAAACATCTTATCTGAAATTACCGTTGGCTCAGATTCGGGGTTATCAAACGACCTAACTATTAATGGAATTTTGTGTGTAGCTAATGGCTTAATTGTTTTTGGGTGAATAACAGAAGCCCCATAATAAGTCATTTCTGAAGCTTCTGAATAAGGTAAATTATAAAATTGAGTTGCACCTTCAACTATTTTTGGGTCAGCATTCAGAATACCAGGTACATCCTTCCAAATAGTTACACTATCGGCATTTAAACAAGCTCCAAAAATCGCTGCACTATAATCAGAACCTTCTTTACCTAGAGTAATTACACCCTCTTTAGTAGAAGCAATATAGCCCTGTGTAATAATTATTTTTTCTCCTAAAATTGGAGCTAGATTAAATTGAATTTTCTGAGTAGTATCGTCCCAAACCACTTCCCCTTCAGAAAAATTTTTGGTAGAAATAATTACATCAGGTGCATAGAGCCAATGTGCTTTTTCGCCCAATTGATTTAAATAATTAGCCAAGATAACTGTAGAGAATATTTCACCAAAAGAAACCACTTGCGCATGTAAAAGCACTTTGTCGGTTGTGTTTTGACCCCTGTAAAACAAGAGTAATCTTTTAAATTTCGATTTATTAATT
>CAZDQR010000187.1:0-6465 GCA_964507315.1 uncultured Roseivirgaceae bacterium | reverse complement strand
TGAGAATATTGAACACTCTAAATTAGTATGTGCCTAAATGACTATCTCTAAATAATTATTATCGGACATACAGATAATTCAAATTATTCTAAATTATCCGTAGCGCGTTTACTAGGCAATGGTCTCCGCGATGATACTTTTATAATAAAAGATTTTGAAGTTAGCGATGTAAATGAAAAGCCAAAAATGCTAATCGATTCAAACAACGATATTATTTTAATTAATAGTCAAACATTGTATAACGGCCAAGTTTCCAATGGCATCAATAAAATAAACATAAATGGAGATAATGTAAATGCATATTCTGTAAACCTATTTAGTAAAGGGCGCGTCACTCAATTTGATAATTACGAAAACGGCAATTATTTAATTTCAGGATCATTTATTGAGTCCTCACTAAGCAAAACTGCACATATTTCTGCCTTTTCACTTAATGCCAATCAATCATTCCCCTGGGTAAACTCAGTAGATTTAGTCGCAAGCGATCTAATGGGTTCAGCAAAAATTTTGTCCAATGGGGATATTTTTATTGGAGCATATGACAGGAGCCAAAGTGGCATTTTCAAGGTCCATACTTCTGATGGATCGGCTATTGATTTAGGCGTAAATCAGGCTTATGCTGTTGAAGTTACCTATCCAGTATCTAATATTCACGAATCCAATGACTTTATCTACGCAACTGGTGTTTTTTCGTATCAGTCGAAATTCAATGTAATTAAATGGAACAAAGATTATAGCATAGTTTCGAGCTACACCCCAAGTGTAACGCAGTTTGGAGATAACATACCTTTTTCATACCTAAGTAATGACGATAAACTGATTGTGCAGATCACTAATTCGACAGACCAAACAAATAATATTATTAGGCTTTTACCAAATGGGAATAAGGATAATTCTTTTAATGATTTAACGATTGGAAATATGAATTTTGGAGGATCTCGAACATTTGTAGTAAAGGACTCACTATTGGTTTCACAACCAATAGATTTTAATAATACACAAACGTTAAAATCTTATAATTTAGATGGCACTCTATTAGACGATAACTTTGCCTCAATCAATGCAAATGCTATCATCAGCGATATAATTGCTATCAGTGACACTGTCGCTATTATTTCCGGGTCGTTTACTTCTATTAACGGAATTGCCCAAAATGGTATAGCTTTAATGCATTTTAATGGTGTGGTTTATGACGATCTCGATTTAGATATTACAGGTTCTATTAGTGAGATTGAACTTAAGAATGACACCTTATTTATTTTAGGACCAGGGGCAATTGAAAATAAAAATAACGGAGGGTTTTATGCTATTAGCCTAAAACCTAACGCTCTAAACCTTAACCCTACCTCAACATCAGAAACAGGAGGCATTATGCTATCCTGGCAAAGTGATCAAACCATCCGGTATATAGATATTTATAGGTCAAGCCTTGGTAACAGCACATCTTTAATATCAACATTAGAAAAAGGAAGTGATTCATACTTGGATGAAAACATTGAACCGAATATACCATATACCTATAACTTAGTGAGCAGGATTTTTTTTGGTGACAATTCAACAGAACTCACTTTTGAAGTAATTAAGCCAAATGCTCCAAGTAATCTAAGTGTTCAATATAGTGATGGCAACATTGATTTAACATGGAACGATGAATCGGATAACGAAATAGGATTTAACTTGTTTAGAAAAATTGATAATGGTGATTTTGAGGACATTAATTTTACAGATGCTAACGTTACAAATAGCACCGACATAAGTGTGGAAATAGACCATACTTACACCTATTTTATTAATGCTAAAAGTGATAACTACTTTTCTGAGTCAACCGATAGCGTTGAAATCAAGATTTACCTGCCAACTGCACCTGGTAATTTATCTTATAACTACGATAATAGCCTAGCTACTATATCACTTGCTTGGGATTATAGTGATGAGAATGCAGAAAATATTATTATCTATGAGTCTCTAGATAACCAAAGTTTTAATGCACTAGATACTATTAGCTCTTCAGAATTATCCTTTGATAAAAACAATACAATTGAAAATGGGGTTTACTACTATAATATCGTTGCAAAAAATAATATTGGGTTATCGAATGCATCTGAAACCATTGAGGTTAACACTTCCATATTATGGTTAGACATTTCTGAAAACCAACATCACATTTTCCCAAACCCAAGTACAGGTAATCTAAGAATTGAGTTAAATAGCAATGAAATTGACGAAGTAATTATTACCGATATTAGTGGAAAAATAATTCAGAAAATACCAACCAAAGGTCATTCCTATATTAGTGTTTCTGGATTATCATCAGGTGTTTATCTAGTTGGGTTTGCAACAAGAAACCAACTAACAGAAGTTGAAAAGATTATCGTAAAATAATCTTTTCAACTCTAGAAAACCATGAATAAATAACCAGCTAAAAAAAGTGCACATCTCTGTTTGGATTAGTATAAATCAAGCAAAAAAACACACTAGAGTAGAGACCTTTAATTCTTTTATTTAGGAGCTCTACTCATAAACATATTCAATAGTCATTAAGCCCCTAGGGCTTTGGTCTAGTACAGATTTTACAAGAAAATCACCATCAAACTCATATGTACTAACAAATAAATTCGGCTCTGAAACTGTGCCCCAAGAAGTGGAGTTATTGGGAGAGCCTCCTTGACCAGGTAAAGTTTCTGGCATTTTTAAACCCAACTCCATATTATACATCATCCCCTCAAAAGGGTTTGGATTAGCATCATACTTATAAACATATTCCCTAGAAATAAAACCTTCCTCTTCAATTATTTTCTTAACAAGATTACTCTCTTCATAAATATAATCGGTATAGTTAGCCTCATTAAAACCCTGTCCATTATCTACAAGTACCCTAACTGTTTTTCCAAAATCGGTATACCGAAATTCAACTCTTTCATCAAGATCAGACCAAGAAGCAAATTTTTGAACCGTGGTAGCTCTTGTGTCACTACCACTATAAGTATATTTATAGCCAAAATAACTATGATCCTCTGAATAGATTTTACGATGATAAACACTATTATATATTACTCTTTTCTCTAAATCATACTCAAAAAAACCTGAATCTATTTGAGTTCCTGAATCTCCATAATCGCTTATATAATATTGAAGTGTTCCATCATCATTATAAAAAAATAAGCTCTTGGCTACATAATCAGAACTTGAGGCATCAAAATACTTAACTTCTTTGACCCTACCTATTAATTCTGGGGCAACAATTTTTACAGGCTCAACAACCTTATCACAAGAAGAAAAAGAGATAATTATAATTACCCCAATCAATAACAAAAAACTATTTTTCTTTTTCATTTAATTATTTATTAATAAAATGTGAACAACGCTATCCAATTTTCTCCACACCAGGAAACCACGCATAAATTACAGTAAGCGGAAATAGCAAGTAGAAAAGCATTGCAAACACTTCGTTAATACCATTATGCGCAAACATTGCCCAGATGCCTAAAGGCAGAGTTAAGTATGTACTAAGTGCTAGCACTTTATCGTAATACCTGCCTGTGGTAATTAAAAACCGACCAATTAAAGCAAAACTCAAAGCCAGACCTAGCCATTTTACCCAAGTAACTATTTTTAATAAAACGATGCTATACTTAAAACTGGCCAAGGCCATAAATAGTTGGTAGTTTTCAACAGCATCTGCAAGCATTATTACAAAAGGCAATAATGCAAGCCATTTATACTGAGCAAGCTTCGTGATTTTGTAAATACTCCGAAGAATAAAAAACAAGAACATATTATAGGCCACTAAAAACAACATATCAATTTGGGTACCTGCCACAATTTGAGCATTAATTTCTGGAGAAATACTGACAACAATTTGACTCATTTCCGTGGCACTTGAAGCAAACTCCAAGGCCAAAATGGGCACTTTAAACCCTTCGGGCATCCAAATGCCTTCAGGATTAACATTGCCAGCTACCATCATCCACAAACTGATAATAATAACTATAATGCCGGTAAGGGCTGCCTTCCCAAATACGTTATTCTTAATCATCATAATTAATGGTGTGTTCTGTTGCTGCATGCACAAATAGGATATCTCCGATACCTTCATACCCAGCAAATAACTCTTCTCCTTTTTGTTTAAGGCCTTCGTAACCAAATCCTAAGAAAATTAAATCATCATCTTTCGATTTTTGAAGGATAATCTCTTTCACACTTACATCTTCTCGTTGTTCTATCAACTCGATATTATGTGGCGAAACAGGTAAGCGCCCTAATTTTATCATTTCCTTTAATTTAACTTCATATTCAGAAATCTCATCTTCAGGAAATAAGGCAGTAATTTTTAAAGAGGCATGCTTCCAATCAGGATGGCCAATTATTACATAACCAAGCAAAATCATTAAAGCTGCATTCTCCAAATCATTGGGAGTTAGCCAAATATGAATAGTGTTTTTTACTCCGAAATTCTTTTGCGTAGATGAAAGCACGCATGCATCAAAATTGGTAGCCTTAACAAGCGATAAATTCTGAATAATTGAAGGCAAAAACTCAGGGGCATCTCTCGCGTACTCAAAAAGTATGGTATTCGTTTCCTTCCCCGAAACACTTGGCAATTGTATTGCCTGTGCCACAGCACTTGTAAAAGAAGGTGAAATTATTGTATCTAAAAACACATTACTCTTGCTTACACCTGCCATTTTAATTAACCTCTCTAATGTTTCCTTTGCTTCTCTGTTTTTATCTTTTGATAAATACCCTTCGATAAAATGCAAATAAGTGCCAAACCCAGACCTAAATGAAAGCCAGCTCATCAAAGTAAAAGCAGCTGGGCGCTTAAAGAAATCTGGTGATAAGCAAATAACTGATGGCCTCCAATTATCACTATCCTTTTCAGTACTTTGTATAAATACTTGAAGCCTCCTATTCATCTGGTAAATCACCCCTTGAAAAACTTTAGACATACCCGAATAATTTTTTCTGGTATTCGCCACCATAAAATAAAGCCCAACCATAACTATAATAGAAGCAAACGCATATGCAGGATCCATCTTAAACATTAAAAAATTAGTAAGAAGGAAGCCAAGTAAAGAAATATACCATTTCGATTTAAAATCGGGTCGGTAGGCAGGGTCTGCAGCAAAATGGTTTAGAAAAGATATCAAACAAATGGCTCCATAGGTAACCATAAAGAACATCGATATTACAATTGCTACCGTATTTACACTGCCCATTGCCACAAATATGGCTGCAATAGCCAGTGTGAGCATAGTGGCGTTAAAAGGCTCATCACTGCCTCCCTTGGCCTTAGATAACCATTTATTTAAGGGTAAAGATGGGAATACTTTATCTTGCGAAAGCGCCTGCAAAGTACGTGGAGCCACCATAATGCTGCCCAATGTAGAAGAAATAGTAGCTGCTGCCAATCCAATAGGAATAATTAAACCCCAACTGGCTATTCGCTGCATAATCAGCTGGTCATTATTAAGCTCATCAGGAGTAGCCGATGTTGTTAATTTATAGGCAATAAATACATAAATTATCAATCCTGAGAAAGTAGCCAGCAAGGTTCCAATAGGTATCGATTTTTGAGGATTTTTTAAATCTCCAGATAAGCCCACTCCTGCTGTCATTCCCGTAAAAGCAGGAAATACAATAGCAAACACCATAAAAAAGTTATCCTTATCTTCTACGGCAGAATAAAAATGAAACCCAATGCCACTAGCGGCAACTGTTGGTTCCCCCATAAAAAAACTAATTAACGATACAAATAGAATGGCTACCACGCCATAAAGAGCACTCATTCCTACATTAGCACCTTTTGTTAGCATTAAAATGGCAACTAGCACCAACGCGCCAATACTTATCATACGTTTGGTTAGGATAAAGTCATAATTAGTTTGCAGCCAAGCAATCACCGGATCAAAGGCTTCGGCAAAGGCAATAAGGTAAAAAGCAACACTAATCGCTTGAGATAAATATAAGGCAATGCCAATGGCAGCACCTATATTAATTCCAAATGAACGCGATATAATATAATATTCTCCACCGCCTCTCACCCGTTGGTTGGTTGCAATTTCTGCGATAGCCAACCCAGTGGGTATAGTAACTAAATGGCCAAAAAGGATAATCATTAATGTACCCATAAACCCAACATTAGCTACGGCATAGCCAAAACGCAAAAACATGATTGCCCCCAATATGGTAGAAATGGCAGTAAAAAAAACTGGAGCCGTTCCGAATTTTGACTTATTATTTATTAATTCACGCATTTGTTTTCATTTATGGAATAGGTTTATGCTAAATCTTTATAATTTTAGATAAACTAAATGAAACATGAAGCAACTTTTTGATAAATATAAAAACTATTTTAAAGTTGACTTACTTATGTACCTCATTATAGTTTTGGTTATTATCGTGTATATTATTTTTAGAGATAATCACTTAGCTACATAATATAATCTTTGTAAATTGCATATC
>CAZDQR010000186.1:0-6531 GCA_964507315.1 uncultured Roseivirgaceae bacterium | reverse complement strand
AATACGTGGCCCCATCTTTAATGTGGTCTCCGTCCACGTAATTTTATCTGGATGTACAACAGCAAGAGTATCTGTGTAAGTGGTATGTTGCACCCTACTCCCATAAGTGGCTATAACATCAACAATAGGGTACCAACCTTGATAACTCACTCTACTGATTCCTTTTACATTTCCAATATTATCAAAATCAACTCCTAAAAAGATATCTGTAGTGTTTAGTACATTTTTAGAATAAATACCCGCTTCTATTTCAGTTAGCGAGCCAGTAGCCAATGGACCCCAACTGTGCACATTTAAAGCTTTTTTTCGATACCTTTTAGTCTCGTAAGTTGAGTCGGGCACATTAAGTAATACATCAACATTATCCTCCATTTTAGTTAGAGGCTCATATAATTTAATATCACCATCATATACTTTTTCAAAAGGCTGCCAAGAGCTTGGCTCAAACGGGATAATAGCAATATCATTCCCTTCAACCACATAATTATTATATATAATTGATTTGCCATCTAAACTAATGGCAGGATTAGAAGCGCCATATTTAGCCGAAGTAATTCTGTATTTTTTAGAGGTAGAAATATCTACGGCATAAATATTATCAATACCACTGTATCCAGAATTATATAATAAGTAATTTTTATAGATAATAGGAAACCCTATGTGCTCATAGCTGTACTTCAACAATGTTTTTTTAGCACCCGATTTATAATCAATTAATAAGACTCCTTTTTTCTGGCTAAATTGATTTAACACAACAATTTTATTGCCTGTATCATCCCACCGAGGCATAGAATAAAAGCCATTATCTTCATTCTTAATTTTCTTAATTACCTCTCCTGAGTTTGCATTCAGTATTACTAATCTATTTTTATAATCTTCTGTGGTTTCTACCACAACAATTTTTGATCTATCGGGCGATATTGAAGCAGCAGAATACCTTGATTTTGAGGTGAGTTGCTTAAATGCTTTGGTAGCCATATTATAGGAATTAACCACAGAATATGAGCGCGTTAACCACCTGGCATCATACCGATATTCAGTCCATACAACTGTATTGCCGGCCACTGATATAAAGCCAGGATTATTCATTGGCCCCAATACAAATTCTTTATCTTCTTGCTTAGTTGCAGGATCGATACTGACAAATTGAGGGATATCATCCAACCCTGATTTAAGTGAAAGCACACCTCCACCATCTATGGGTTGCGGATAATCATAATTTGTAAATCTTTTTGTAGTTCTACCCGAAATGGTTTTAAAGTCTGAGAGTTCTTCATGCTCAATTTGCGTTTGCCATTGCGTTTTTAACTCCTCCATCATTTGATTATAAAGCAAGGGCATTTTGCTACCAGTGGCCTTTTTCATAGCAAATGAATACTCAAAAGGAACAAAAGGGATATTCCATGTTTGCTTAACAATATCCTCCATTGCCTTAGCACCATACTTATTTTTAATATAGGTGCTAAAATGGTAACCCAACACATAATGATTAGGTATAAAATCTTTGTAAGAACGAAGGTATTGCTTGCTATAATTAAAGCTTCCTTTCTCTAATAAGTTAGCTCTAAACTCTTTGGAGAAATTCGGAAAACGACCTCGCCCACTATGGGTAAGAGCAGTTTCTGTGCCTACGGCATCACCTTCCCAAAACCAAGAGGGCACGGAACCACTTGCAACAGCATTTCTTGAATACTCGCCCAATAAATAACCCACGAACTTAGTAAAGCCAGTTCTACTCCTATCAAATTGGGCTACATGTCTATACTCATGCACTGCAAGCATATCTAGCCAATCGTTGGTACCAGCAAAATTATAATTTTGCGGTTGCATAGAGTAAAACTCAGACCTACGTGGCCCAAGTGTTACAAAGCCATTAGAAATGGCATGTTGGTTTTGCAGTATGATCGGCAATTTACGAGGCTTCGCATTTATTGATTTTGAAACAGGCTTATACAAATGCTCTAATGTATTTGCCATGCGCTGCCCTTGAGTTTCGAACCCTTGAGGGTAAATAACATTAAAATGAGGGGTGTTTATTTGCTGCCATTTTATGGATGGAGGCAAATTGGGCAAGGTAGTTTGTGCATTGCCGCTAAGGTTTAGCAAGAAACCAACAAAAAGAAAAGCAAAAAACTTCTTCATATAAAACTGTTTTCTCAAATATAGTTGAAATTAACAGAATCCTGAATTATCAGAAAACACTGTTAGAATGAATTGAGCTTTGCTATATATGCTTAACGTGGATAATTTTAACGGGGCAGGCTTCAGCTGCTTTTATATTATCTTCCAGTTCATCTTCTCGAACCTTAACGGTATAAAAGCCTTTTCGGTTCAGCCCCCCAATTAAAGTAGCTTTGCCATCTTTTTTACTCATCCGCCAACGGCTATAGGCCATTTCTACACAATAGTTACAGCCAATGCATTTATCGCGTTGTTGCGTAATAATTACCACTAAGCGTCTATGTATTTATAGATTTTATCAGACGAGCGAATTACTTGGTCTATTACAAAAGTAATTTCAGAACCTCGCACCGCTTTATCGGCTTCTTTATCGTTTACCCGCATAGGAGGCAATTCCATTTCTATAACCCCTGTAGTTGGACCTGTTATTAGAATTGAATCACCCACGCTTACCGATTGAGATTCTATTTTAAAATGAGCGATTTTTGCTTTGTTATAATAATGAACCCCTTTGCCTAAGTACACCTTTTTCTGTGTTGCCAAAGAACCTGGTTTATCTGACCACTCTCCTAGCTCTTGCCCTAAATAATATCCGCTCCAAAAGCCACGATTGTACACCGTTTCTAATTGGCTCATCCAACCTTCTACTGCTTCAGGATTAAATTTCTTACTGTAACAAGCGTCAATGGCTTCTCGATAGGCTTTTATAACTGTATATACATATTCGGGAGCACGAGCACGGCCTTCAATTTTAAGTACTTTAACACCGGTATCAATTACTTGATCCAAGAAATTTAGTGTACACAAATCTTTGGGCGACATAATGTACTCATTATCAATCTCCAATTCATGGCCATCCTCCATGTCGATTACTTTGTACTTACGTCTGCAATTTTGATTGCAAGCTCCACGGTTAGCCGATGAGTTTTGTGTATGCAAACTCAAGTAGCATTTACCAGAAACGGCCATGCATAAAGCTCCATGTCCAAAAATTTCTAGCTCTACTAAATTCCCATTTGGCCCAATTACCTTATCTGTTTTAATCGCATCTGCAATTTTCTTAATTTGGCCAAGGCTCAACTCTCTAGAGAGCACCATGGTATCGGCAAAAAGAGAATAAAACTTAACAGTTTCTATATTGGTAATGTTGAGTTGGGTAGAAATATGCACCTCTACTCCAATCGTTTTAGCATAATGAATTACGGCTTGATCTGAAGCAATTACAGCCGTAATGCCTGCTTCTTTGGCACGATTAAGCAATGTTTTAATAATGCTTAAATCGTGATCGTAAATAATCGTATTAAGGGTGAGGTAGGTGCGCACGTTTTTATCTCCACAACGCTGTGCAATTTCTTCCAAATCATCGAGTGTAAAATTAACACTCGACTTTGCACGCATATTTAACTGTTCTACCCCAAAATAGACTGAATCTGCTCCAGCATCAATCGCAGCTTGCATGGAATCAAATCCACCAGCAGGTGCCATAAGCTCCATTCTATCTTCTCCATTTCTATTCATCGTGCAAAAGTAAACAACGGAGTTATAGCAGCTTACACTAATAGTAATTTTTCTTTGGCTTTATCAAATGAATCTACGAAAAGCACCTCCAATGATTTTTTTGCTGTTCGAGAGGAAAATTCATCCCAGAAATCTTGGTTGCTATTTTCCAAATCTCTGATAACAGCTATTATTTTTACGCCAACGCTGGCATACGTATCTATCGCGTTATCTAAAATCCACTGTTTTTCCCTTTCGGGCATTTCTTTCAATAACTCAAGTTTTATGATCCACTTATCAGAATTATAAGAACTAAATACTTCGATATTATTTGTAAAAACTTCTTTAAACTCATCTGGAGTTGGCATCCTCTTCCAAATTAGGGTAGTAATTAGATTTACTACATCTAAATAAATATTCGCTACTTCTGAGCCATAGAATAATTGACTCTCGATAGCCGAAAGTACAACCTCCTGATACCTTACTGTAAATTTAGTACCCTTATTGGGTGTGCTTTCTATTGCTATAGTTCCACCCATCGATTCAATTTGTTGCTTGGTTAGAAACAAGCCAAGTCCTTTACCATCCAAATGAGTATGAAAACGCTTATACATGCCAAATATTTTATCTCCGTGTTTGTTAAGATCAACTCCTAGCCCATTGTCTTCTACAGAAATTATGCATTTTCCACCAAACTTTTTTGCCGACACATTTATTAAACAAGGTCGCTCTGGACTTCTATATTTAAGTGCATTACTAATAAGGTTATATAAAATACTATGAAAGTACGACCGAACCCCAAACGTAACACCCGTCTGAATATCAAGATTAAGAATTGCTCCACATTGCTTTACATTGGAATCAAGCGCCAGCCATATATTATTAATTTCATCAATAATGTTAATCTTTTCCTTTATCTGAAAAAGATTATTTCTTAATTCAACAATTTTGTTTAAATCTTTAATAACTATATCTAGGGCATTGGCTGATTTATGTATATGGTCGGCTATACTCTTTCTGCTTTCTTCAGAAGTATCTATAGTAAACAAATTTGATAGCCCTAATAAATTAGCAACTGGGCCTCTTAAATTATGAGAAAGCGTATTTGAAAATTGTTGAAGATCGTTATTATGCTTAATCAATTCTTGATTTGATTGTTTTAGCTCCATTGATTTACCCGAAACCTCTTCTGATAATTTCTCATTTTTTTCTTGAAGTTGTTTCTTTTGAGAATCTATTACTCCCTTATTTTTCTCAAGCAATAAAGTTGATTTTTCTTGCTCGAGGAACAAGGCACTTAATTCCAAATTTTTACTTTCCAAATCCTCAATTAATGCAGTGTTTTCTCCGTGCAAATTTTCTATATTCTCTAAAAATTTATAAATAGCGGATGCTACAAAAACTAAAACGATATCAATGTAAATTCCTAAAACGATATACTGCTTTGGCATCTTTCCAAAAAAGCTAATATAGCCAACACCGAACATAGAATGAATTGGGTCGAATGCAACTACTAACAGAAGTGGGATTATTATGGTTATAAAGATTATTTTTCTTTCTAAATACGTAAAAAGAATAAATGGTAATACGCAAAAACCGGCACCAAGCACTCTTGCATCAAAAAAATCGAATATTGAAACATTAGCCGGGTCTGCGTACTTAGAAGCAATACTAGCCACCATAACTATAATGGATGGTATAATTGAAACTAGTACTCTTGTAAGTAAATGAAAGCCGAGGGAGTTTAGTTTTAATAGAACGATGAGTAAGCCAAAAGTTAGTATATCAATGTAAATAACTATAGCCAACCCATCTTCAAAAAAAATAGGAAAGAGCATAAGAATACTACTGCTTATTAATAATAGAATAACCAAATTAGTTAGCCTAATTTGTTGAATCAATTTGCGTTGCATTGATTCGGTTACACCAAAGTTTAAAACTCGTTTAATCATTTAATGGGCCCTCTTTGAATTTTCTATTTTTATTTGCTTCAAAGCATTGTCGCAATCATAATAAAACTGAAACTTAACATTTAATGATCTAGTTGTATTTATCATTTCTTGCCAATACTCAAAGTCTTTGCCATCTTCTTCGTTTCTAACTAAAATAATATTCTTGCAACCCCGTTTTAAAATCTCGAAAAGAACTTTTGTAGCAAACCAGTTACGATCATCAGCATTAATAATCCCTATTTTTTTAATATCGATAAGCCAAGTACGAGTATTATATTTGGCTAGCATTTCTTTATTAAAATTTAAAATAGATCGGTAGCTCTCTGATGTGGGTGTTTTTAGCCACTTTAAAATGGATGTTTTGCACACTGCATCGTAAGTTAAAATCGCATCTTCTGATCTAAAATACTCTTGTTTATCTATCACTGAATGATATGGAAATTTGAGCGTAAAGGTAGTTCCCTCCATAACACTACTTTCAACAGAAATAGCTCCTTCCATTGCTTCCACCTGTTGTTTAACAATGTAAAGCCCCATTCCTTTACCTTCTAAGTGCACATGAAATCGCTTATAAAGTTTAAACAAATCGTTCCCAAATTGATTTAAATCAATCCCGATTCCATTATCCTTAATTGCTATAATTAATTCATTTTCAATTACTTTAGATTTTATAACCACCTGCCCTTTTACCTCAGTATTAGTGTATTTAATAGCGTTATTTATTAAATTATATAAAATGCTTTGCATATTAGCTCTAACCGAATAAATATGCTCTACTTCAAGCTCACTGGTAAGCTCTACTCCAGATTGTTCAAGCTGACCTCTTAATAAAATTAAATAGAGATAATCATTTAGGCACATACTAATTTAGAGTGTTCAATATTCTCAGCGATCACCATTC
>CAZDQR010000185.1:0-6541 GCA_964507315.1 uncultured Roseivirgaceae bacterium | reverse complement strand
TCCATTCGTTGCAGGGTTACATCATATACATAATCCGAAAATTCATCTTTTTCAGGATCAATAAATTCTTTGGAAGAATCGTCCATTATTTTAGGTTCAATTAGCACCATGGGCGAAATACAAATAAATTTCTCACTCTCAGCAACACTATCCAAATTTTCTATTTCAACTTTTTCAGGTTGTAAAACCAATCCTCCGATTTCTATTTCGGGCAGCTGAAACATATGCAACAAAAGGTAATCTATAAACTCTTTGTTAAGAGAAGATACAACTAAAGTTACTCGTGTAGAATAATAATGTAGCCCTTTACGGCTAGGCTTGGTTTGCCCTTTTAGACCTGAAAAATTATAAATATTAAAAGAGGCATAATGAGGGTCTCCTCCTTTTAACACAATTCCTTTAATAAGTTGAGCTAATAAAAACTGATGGTGAAAAGGAAGGTACGCACCTCGGTTTTTGAGCAAAAAGACGATCCTGGCTCTCAATAGATTAGGTTTTGGATGATAAAAAATTTACATACACACTACTTAATAAACTATAAGGTTAAAAAGTAGTCGTATAAATTTAAGGTTAATTTAAAAATATACAAACAAATGTTTAGACAATTAATATAAGATGCGAATTACACGTTAAATCTAAAATGCATGATGTCACCATCATTCACTACATATTCCTTTCCTTCTATAGATAATTTTCCAGCTTCTTTACACGCTTGTTCAGAACCAAACTCTTTAAAATCAACCAATTTAATTACTTCTGCTTTTATAAACCCTTTTTCAAAATCAGTATGAATAACACTTGCAGCCTTAGGAGCCTTCCATCCTTTTTCGATAGTCCAAGCACGTACTTCTTGAACACCAGCCGTAAAATAGGTAATCAAGTTCAGCAATTCATAAGAAGCTCTAATCAGTCGGTCCAACCCAGAATCAGACAAACCATACTCTTCTAAAAACATTTGCCTTTCTTCCAAATCTTCTATTTCAGCGATATCAGCTTCTATGGAGGCAGATACAATAACAAGTGCTGCATTTTCATCAGCAATATCTTTCTTTAGCGCCTCCACAAATGCATTTCCACTAGTTACGGAAGCTTCATCTACATTAGCCACATATATAACTGGCTTAGCAGTTAATAAAAGTAAATCTTCGTATGCTTGAGACTCATCTTCGGAGTGTTGTAAGCTTCTAACATTATTACCCTGTTCAAGGACCTCTTTAACATTAGTTAATACTTGTACATGGGCTCTGGCTTCAGCATCGCCTGTTTTAGCGATTTTCTGTAGCTTCTGTATTTTTTTATCTACTGCTTCTAAATCTTTATACTGTAATTCAGTATCTATAACTTCCTTATCAAAAACAGGGTCAACACTGCCCGCAACATGCACCACGTTCTCGTCTTCGAAACAACGAACCACATGTATAATGGCATCTACTTCTCTAATGTTACCTAAAAACTTATTACCCAAACCTTCTCCCTTACTTGCCCCTTTTACAAGGCCAGCAATATCAACAAACTCTATGGTAGTAGGTAAAACTCGCTGAGGATTAACTAGTTTTTCTAAAATCTGAAGCCTCTCGTCTGGTACTGTAACAATACCAATGTTGGGTTCTATTGTACAAAAAGGAAAATTTGCTGCTTCCGCTTTATTATTAGAAAGCGCATTAAAAAGTGTTGATTTGCCTACATTTGGGAGGCCAACTATTCCACACTTAAGTGCCATATTAATTACGTTTTAAAAATACGATATTGTTTATATCCGCTGCTTAGCTCATTTACAAATACCCTAAGGATAGTGTAAGTTGGGATGGCAAGTATCATACCTACAACCCCTGCTAGCGTTGCGGCTGCAAATATAATAACAAATATTTCCAATGGGTGAGCCTTTACACTTTTGGAAAAAATAAGTGGTTGAGTTATTACATTATCCGTTACTTGAACCAACACAAACACCCCGCCAATTTTAACTAATAAAAGGAGCAGGCTATTAACAGAATCAATTGCTGGGCCTGATTGCACGGCTGTAATAATAATGGCAAAACTTGCACCTAACATGGGCCCTAAGTAAGGAATTAAATTTGCGATGGCTGCAAATAAAGCGATCGTCATTGCATAAGGCACATTTAACAGGGTTAACCCAATAGCCACCATAGAAAATATAACTGACATTTGAATTATTAATCCAACCAAATAATTAGATAACAAGTGCTCAATTTTGGTGAGTGCAGAAATTGATACTTCAAAGTATTTATTTGGGATAAGCGATATAAACTTTTGCCTGAACAAAGTGAAATCTATCAATAAAAAGAAGGTTATAAAACTGATGGCTAAAATGCCAACAAAAATATTGCCTGTATAGGTAATTACAGAATTAAAAATATTGGAAAAATTAATACCCTTTACAAAAGAAATTACAGTATTCTTAATTTCTTGAGTAATAAACCCTTCCTCCTTAGAAGTAAATTTACTCTTAATTAATACATCCTCTAATTTAGAAATTGGAACATCAATTCTATCAAATACGGAGCTATAATCAATTGTTGTGATAACTTGGATTTGTTTGGAGATTAATGGAGAGAAAATTAATAAAAAAGCAGATAGAAATACGCCTAGTACTATAAAAGAAAGCAGAGCACTTACCCCTTTGGGTACTTTAACACCAAAAAAACGATTCCTTAAAAAGTATTTATTAATTGGCCTTAAAACAGCCGCAATAATAATGGAAACGATTATATAGATGTAAATATCTGTAAATATCCAACCCAAAAGCAGGAATAAAGCGATACTAACTAATATGAACCCGAAAAATCGAATCATTAATTTTAGTCTTTAAATAAGCTTCGTCTCTAATCCCATTTTAATGCGGTTGGGTCATCTGTTTTAGAATTATCACTTGAAGTTGCGTCCTTATCGAAATCTTCCCTTTCAAATTTATCAAAATCAACCTCCGGTAAAAGCTCTTCCTTTACGTGATTAACCGTTTGATTTAATGCCTCAACAAATTTATTGAAGTCTTCTTTATACAAAAACAATTTGTGTTTTTCATAGGTAAAGCTGCCATCGTCTTTATACCTTCTTTTGCTTTCGGTAATCGTTAAGTAATAATCGTTTGCACGCGTTGCTTTTACATCAAAAAAGTAGGTTCTTTTTCCTGCCCGTACACGTTCCGAAAATATTTCTTTCTGCTCTTTATTTAAAAAATCGTCCACAATCTTATCTTTATCTACTACACAATATATTTACTTCTAAATAGAACAATTGATTTGACTATTGCAAGTGAAAATAATTTTTCTTTCTTAATCAAAATCAAACGAGCTCAAGTAACTTAGATTTTTATGAAAAAATGAAATTAGATTTAGCGAGCATACGAGAAAACAATCTTAGTATTGATTTTTTAGCCAAGAAATTGGTGGAAGGGTTTATTACCGGTTTACATAAATCGCCTTACCACGGATTTTCAGTAGAATTTGCAGAACATAGAATTTATAACCCTGGTGAAAGCACCCGTTATATTGATTGGAAAGTATATGCCAAAACCGATAAACTTTTTACAAAAACGTTTGAAGAAGAAACCAATTTACGTTGCCATATTTTACTTGATGTGTCAAATTCGATGAGGTATCCTAAAAAGGATGTATCTAAATTATTTTTTGGAGTTTATGCATCTGCTGCACTTAGCTGGCTTTTATACAAGCAAAGAGATGCCATTTCGATTACCACCTTCGGACAAGAAATAATAGATCAAACAGCAGTAAAATCAACCACGGCACATGTTCAAAAACTTTTTGGCCTTTTGGATGAAACACTTCATAAAAAGCGAGATAATGAAGACACTAATTTAGCCCACGTAATCCACGAAATTTCTAACACTATTCATAAACGGTCGCTGGTAGTTCTTTTTTCTGATATGATTAGTACTTCTGATAACGAGAAAGAATTTATTGAGGCGCTTATGCACTTAAAGCATAATAAGCACGAGATTATTATTTTTCATATTAAGGATAAAAAAACGGAAGTAGATTTTGAGTTTCAAGAATTGCCTCACCTTTTTATTGATTTGGAATCTGGTGAAAAAGTAAAATTAAGACCTTCCGAAATAAAGGCTCATTATCAAGCTTCGGTTAAAGCTAGAGAAGAGCAATTAAAGATTTTATGCGGTGAACTTAACATAGATTTAGTAGAAGTAGATACGGCTGAAGATATTGATAATGTGCTAAATACCTTTTTGATTAAAAGAAGTAAAATGGTGTAGATAAAATTTTTAACACTTACCCGTGCAGCTCCTCTTTACGAGCTAAAAGCACCTCTTCAGTCTCTTCTCTATCTGGGTCTGGCAAACAACAATCTACGGGGCAAACGGCCGCACATTGAGGCTCATCATGAAAGCCCTTGCACTCGGTGCACTTGCTGGGAACTATAAAGTAAAACTCTTCAGAAATGGGATCGTGCCGCTCATCATCCGACTTTGAGGTTCCTTCGCTCATCGACCAATCTACATCACTTTCATAAATGGCATTATTAGGACACTCAGGTTCGCAAGCTCCACAATTAATGCAGTCATCGGTTATTATAATTGCCATTGGTTGTTATTATTTAGCAGGCTACAAATATAAAACGTAATTATGTTGATTGTATCGTTTTTTTAGGAAGGATCGTCTGTAATACTATTCCTATTATTACTACTAATAATGATCCAATTGGATTAAACCACAAATAAGAAATACCTAATTCATCCGAGATATACAACCAAATGATTACCCCTTCTGAAACGAAGGTAGCAATAAAGACTGCATTTGCTTTTACATATTTTACACCAAATGCAACAATAAACATTCCTAAGATAGGGCCATAAAACACAGACCCTAGAATATTTACGGCTTGTATTAAGTTATCTAACTGCGAAGCGAACATAGCAAAAAGTAATGCAAGCACACCCCAAAAGGCTGTAAACAGCCTTGTCATAAATAAGTAATGAGTATCTGAGCCCGTACTGTTAACCATTCTCTTATAAAAATCTATTACTGTAGTGGATGCCAACGCATTTAGCTCAGACGAAGTAGAACTCATTGCAGCCGAAAATATAACGGCAATTAGCAAGCCTATTAACCCATGTGGTAAATAATTCATTACAAACGTGATAAACACATAATCAGAATCTTTGGCATCTAAATCTTCGTTTACCTTTTGCATTAACTCAACGGTGCTGGATTTAATATTATCTTGCTTTGCGTTAAGCGCATTTATTTCTTGAGACAACGACTCAACTAATTCAGTGTTGCCCGCTTTATCAGCAATCACGAATTCATCAAGCTTGGCTCTTTTATCAGCAAACACATTTTCGTGCGCCTTTTTTAGTACAATGTACTCTTGCTCGTATTTGCTATTTTCTAGTTTATCAAGCTCTGATTGATTAAAAAACATAGGAGGCATTGTAAACTGATAAAAGATAAATACCAGTACACCAATCAATAAAATAGAAAACTGCATCGGTATTTTAAACACCCCATTAAAAAGTAAACCCAATCTAATTTCTTTAATGCTTTTGCCCGATAAATATCGTTGAACCTGCGATTGGTCTGTTCCAAAATAGGCTAAGAATAAAAACAAGGCCGCAATCATTCCCGACCAAATGTTATACCTATTACTGGCATCAAACTCCCAATCGATCATATCCATTTTACCCATTTTCCCAGCCACTGTTAGTGCTTCGTTAAGCCCCACGTTTTCTGGTAGTTTAGTAAGCAAAACAATAAAGGCAACGAACATACCACCCATAATCACAACCATTTGCTGTTTTTGAGTTTCGGCCACTGCTTTTGTGCCTCCAGAAACGGTATAAATAATCACAATAACCCCAATTATTAAAATAGTAATGTTAATGTCCCAATTTAAGATAGAGGTAAGTATAATAGCTGGAGCATAGATAGTAATACCGGCAGCCAGCCCTCTTGATATTAAAAACAAAAAAGCAGTTAGAACCCTTGATTTTAAATCAAACCGTTGCTCTAAAAATTCATAAGCAGTAAAAACCTTTAGTTTATAATAGAGTGGTACTACCACCGCAGAAAGGATAATCATAGCCAACGGCATTCCAAAATAGAACTGGATGAACCCCATTCCATCTTGGTAGGCTTGCCCTGGTGTGGATAAGAATGTAATGGCACTTGCTTGTGTAGCCATAACAGAAAGGCCTATGGTACCCCATTTCATGGAGTTATCACCTAATAAATACCCTTGAAGATCGTGGCTTTTCCGAGTTTTCCAAATACCATAAAGCACAATGCTAAGCATGGTGCCAAACAGAACAATAAAGTCTAAACTATTCATTTAATAAGTGGCTGATAAAAATGTAAATAAAAGAATTTCCGAAATAAAAAACCCAGCAGAGAGAATATAATAATTAGTCCAAGACCCTAATAATGGAGCTTTACTATATTCGGGGGTTTTTAAAAATTCGAACAAATTATTTCGTTTTAATTTCTGTAGTCGGGTTGCTCCCTAATGAGATAATATTTGCGAATAAACGGTACGCACCAGGTACACC
>CAZDQR010000184.1:0-6567 GCA_964507315.1 uncultured Roseivirgaceae bacterium | reverse complement strand
CCACATGTAAGAGTATTACAAAAAACTTTAGCAAACGAAATCACCACTCGTGTGCATTCCAAAGAAGATTTAGATATGGCCATTAAAGCCTCCTCTATCCTATTTGGCAAATCTACTACCGAAGATTTGCAAGCATTAAACGAAGAAACATTATTGGCTGTGTTTGAAGGTGTCCCTCAGGTTACGGTTAACAAAAGCGCCTTAAATTGCACTCTTGCTGATTTCCTTTCTGAAATAACAAACAACACCATGTTTGCTTCCAAAGGCGAAGCACGAAGAATGTTAAAAGGTGGTGGTGTTAGCATTAATAAGCAAAAGCTAACTCAGGATGCAGATAGTGATTTGGAAGTTGAATTACTTCAAAATAAATACATTCTAGTTCAAAAAGGAAAGAAAAATTATTACTTGGTAACAGTGGCATAAAATTTAATTTAAATCTAAAAGGACATAAAAAAACCGAAGCCAATGGCTTCGGTTTTTTTATAGATAGTTTATTATTTTTTAAACCAGTAGCCAACTGAAATTTGAATATTACTAGTTTTATAATCTCCTGCATTTTGTACGGTAATTGTAGAAGGAAAAATAAACCTTCCTGAAGCCATTAGCCCCCCAAGTTCAACACCTAAACCTGCAACAAACCCAAATGCTTTATTATCAATTTGAGATTTAATATCTTCAACTCCATGTTTCGAAGATGTTAAAAATGAAAATTGAGGCCCTGCTTGAATATTTAATACTTTAAGTATATATAATTTAGCAACAACTGGAATATCTAAAGTTGTGTTTTGTAAATCTGCAACAGTCCCCCCGATATCAAACCCATCTACTCCAATTTGTGAATATAGAGCATCTGCTTCAATACCAATTATTGGTAACTTAAGCTCAAGCGCTAAGCCTGCATGCCACCCATTAGCATTATCTGCTGAAAGTGCACCACCTTGTGCATCCAAACTAGGTAAATTTAACCCCCCTTTAATACCAAATTTTATTTGTGCTTGCGCTGAAATAGAACCCACAAGTACCAAAGCCACTAATATTGTATAGATTTTTTTCATAGTATTTAATTATTTTAATTTATTTTCTTATCCAAAGAAAATTAAAAAATCTCATTTAATTTCATTTAACGCAATTAATTTTTGATATCTAGTTCTAACTTTAAATTATTTAGCAATTTCATTTCTATCCCTAATTGAGGGTTTTTTCCATTAATAGAAGCCATAAAGTGTAGAATATATTCAAAATCTTGCAAGATATTATCCGTTGGTAAAAATGGTTTTTTTACGACAATTTCTTTCGTACTAAAATCAAACCCAACCATAACAATAGGTACTTCTGCTTTTTTAGCAATGTGATAAAATCCAGTTTTAAATCGCTTTGTTTTTGAGCGAGTACCTTCGGGTGCCAACGCAATGGAAAACTTTTCTTTGGCATTAAATATCTCTACAACTGCATCCACTAAATTATTATCTTTTGTTCTTTCCACAGGGTAGCCCCCTAACCACCTAAATATAAACCCATGCGGAAACTTAAATAATTGGCTTTTCCCTAAAAATTTAGTGCTGTTAATATTACTAATGGAGCGCACTAAAATACCAAGTGGAAAATCCCAATTGCTCGTGTGCGGCCCTACAATTATGATAAACTTAGGCGGTAATGAATCAAACGACCCCCTAAATTTCCAGCCAAGGAGATTAAATAAAAATTTATAAAACATAATAAGAGATAAAAAAGCAAAACTAAGAACAATGTATTTGATCTACTAACTGTAGTGCTTTATTGTATTTTCTTAAGAAGAGGTTAAGTTTGCATAAATAAATTAGAGATATGAAAGGTATTCTTGGATCACTGCTGCTAATAGTATTTTTATCGTTTAGTTTTAAGCCTGTTTTAAAAACTAATTTGCGAATTACTATTTTAAACGAATTAGGTAATGTTGAAGATAGTGTTTCTGTTACACTTTATAAGAACAGTAACGACTACCGAGAGAATAAAAACCCTGCTGTTCCTATGCTTTTAACAGATGAAAAAGGCAGAGCTACTTTTAAAGGTTTAGAACCTATTGAGTATTACATACATGCTCAAAAAGGAGATAAAACTAATGTTGGTGCCGGTGTTGTAGCAGATGTACTTAAAGAAGGTAAGATGAACAAGCTTACCATCATAATTGAATAAATATTTGGATAATTTTTTAATTTACGGAGCCTACGGCTATACTGGCCGTTTGATTACCGAGCACGCTGTAAAACAAGGCTATAAGCCTATTTTAGGCGGTAGAGATGCTGCAAAAACAGAAGAACTTGCAAAGCGATACGAACTAGATTCTGTAATTCTAGATGCAAATGATCCTGTAAAATGGGATTCCGTTTTATCAAAAGTGTCGTTAGTGCTTAATTGTGCTGGGCCCTTTGCATTAACTGTTAAAGACATTGTGCCAAAGTGTATTGAGCATAAGGTGCATTATTTAGATATTACAGGAGAAATTGAAGTATTTGAATACATTGAAAGCCTTGGCCAACAAGCTAAGGAGCAAGCAACTGTATTAATGCCGGGTGTAGGATTTGATGTAGTGCCAACCGATTGCTTATCTACACAGTTACATGCTAAATTACCTACGGCTACACATCTAGAACTTGCCTTTATGGGCACTTCAGGTGTTTCAAGAGGCACGGCACTTTCCATGGCACGTAGATTTCATAATGGAGGAACTATTCGCGAAAACGGAAAAATTAAAATGGTGCCTTTGGCAAGCGAAGATAAACTTATTCATTTTGGTGAAAAGGATAGGCTTTGTGTAGCTATTGCTTGGGGCGATGTTTTTACCGCTTACCATTCAACCAAAATAGAAAACATAAAAGTCTATACTGGCGTTTCTGAAAAAACGCTAAAATCGCTTAGAACTTATAGAAAGTTTAAAAAAATAGCCGACACCAAATTAGTGCAGTGGAGCTTCCGAAAAATAATAAGGAGTAAAATTGATGGTCCATCAGCTATTAAGCGAGCAACCTGCATTACCCATTTATGGGGTAAAGTTACCGATGCAACCACAGGCCAAATTGTTGAAGCAGAATTAACTACGCCAGAGTCTTATCATTTAACCGCTTTAACTGCCCTTGAATCAACCATTAGAGTACTTAAAGGCAAATGCTTACCGGGTTACCAAACACCAGCAATGGCATTTGGAAAGGATTATATCCTTAGTTTCGATAAGGTAAAGCTGAAGTTCAAAGACTAGGATGAAGGGGTTCCATTTTAAAACGCCTATTCAACTACGCTATTCTGATTTTGATATGCTTGGGCATTTAAACAGTGCTCAGTATGTGACTTTTCTAGAGCTAGGTCGGCTATTATACTTTCAACAAATAAAGTGGAATTTAAAAAACATCAGTAATGTAGTTGCTTCTTTCAAAATAGATTACCTCAATCAGGTTATTCCTCTTAATGAAATTGAAGTGCATATAAGAGTATCTAGCTTAGGTAATAAAAGCTTTAAGATGGAGTATCTTATGGCTTCACCCGATGAAGCTATTATTTATGCAAAAGCAGAATCAACACAGGTATGTATCTTAAAAAAAGATAATTCCTCCACTCCTATTCCTTTAGATGCACGAAAATCGATCACTAATTTCGAAGGCTTAAAGGCCTAAATCTAACCTATATAGTTGGCGCAGCTAATTATATTATCTACTTTCACATTTTATTTTTAGCTATGATTACAGAAGTAGAATACGCCCATTTTAACGAGCAAGGATTAAATAAACTCAGTGTTGATAAGCAATATGCACTTCTCACAAAAGGAGCTCAGTATAGCAATTTATCGAGGCCTGCTGTTCTTACCGATGGGATAGAATCACTTTCTAAAGAAGATGCCGGTAAACTAGCAACCCTATACGAAAACCAAGCAAAAAGTATTTCCATACTAAAATTTGTACCTGCCTCAGGCGCAGCTACGCGTATGTTTAAAGAATTGGTCACATTTATAGAAACAGGCATTGAAAGCGACCCAATAGTTGCTTTTTTAAATTCGTTCGAACAATTTTCGTTTGCAGTACTAGTGCCAGAAGAACTAAGCAACATAAAAAAAGCAGCCTATATCTTAAAAAATCTATCATTCGAATCCACTCCTAAAGGATTAATTCCTTTTCATCAGTACGATGGGTTTACTAGAACAGCCTTTAAAGAGCATTGGATAGAAGGTTTATATTATGCGGCAGCTAATGGAGCTGTAAATTTACATTTTACGGTATCTGAAAACCATCAATATGCGTTTGAACAAATCTATATGACGCGGATTACGTCTTTTTCAAAAGAATATGACAAGAAATTAAGTATCGAATTCTCTCAGCAAGATAAAAGCACAGATACGATAGTTGTAAATAATACAGGAGAATTAGTTACAGGAACCGAAGGTTTGCCAATTACAAGGCCAGGCGGCCATGGAGCATTAATTAACAACCTAAACGAATTATCTGCTGACTTGGTTTTTGTAAAAAACATAGACAATGTGGTACATCAAAACCACTTACAATTAACTACACTCTATAAAAAAGCACTGGCAGGAAGGCTCATCGCTATTAAAACCAAGTTGTTTAAAGCATTAGAACATATTGATAATAAGAATGCCAACTTGCCAAACTTAGAAGCTCTAGGCAATGAAACCAATATAATACCTCCTGCTACTTACGAACATTATAGCACATCAGAAAAAATCAAGTTTTGGAAAAGTAGATTTAACCGACCAATACGCGTTTGTGGTATGGTTAAAAATTTAGGAGAACCAGGAGGTGGCCCTTTCTGGGTTTTAAAAAATGAATCCATTAGTTTACAAATAGTAGAAGCTTCTCAAATAGATGGAACAAAGCAAATTCAAGAGGATATAGTACAATCATCTACTCACTTTAACCCCGTAGATTTAATGTGTTATTTAACTAATTATCAAGGAAATAAGTTTGACTTGGTAAAATACGTAGATACTACTACTGCGTTTGTAACTTCTAAAACTGTAAACGGGAAAGAGGTAAAAGTATTGGAACACCCTGGCTTATGGAACGGAGCAATGGCAGATTGGATAACCATTTTTATGGAAGTACCAATTGAAACATTTAATCCTGTAAAAACAGTTAATGACTTGTTAAAACCAATGCATATTTCTTAACTTTAGTACATTCCACCTATCTAAATTATGAAAAAACTCGCTCTCTTTCTATTTTTTATTTCTATGATTAGCAGTGTAAATGCACAATTATTGAATTTACAATCAAAAGATAGCTTAAACGGGAAGCCCAAAAAAGCAATGTATTTTACAGCTTGGTTAAAGATGAATGGCATTTTAGATACCCGAGGTATTTCGTCAACAGCTGCACTCAATTTACCTTCTATTCCTACTGATGGAAGCCCTCCAGATCCTCATTTTACAATGGATATGTACCAAACAAGACTAATGTTTGGAAGTTCCTACCAATCTAAAAAATTAGGAGAGATTATTTCATTTATAGAAACTGATTTTTATGGCAATGGAGGAGGCAATTTAAGGATTAGGCATGCGTATATCAGATTTTTAAACTTTAGAGTTGGGCAAACCTGGTCGGGCTTTACTGATGAGGAAGCTTGGCCTAATATTACTGATTTTGATGGCCCTGCCACTGGAGCATGGGTTAGAAACCCGCAAGTGGCTTACTTTCTACGACCTAATAAGAACCAAGATATACTCTTTTCCATTGAGCTTCCTTCTGGTGATTATAATAGGTATTTATTTGTAGATAGCACCGTACAAACTGCCAACCAAAGTATTCCAGATTTAATATCGCATTATGAATTACGATGGCCTCAGGGTCATTTTCAGGCATCAGTAGTTTATCGAAGCCTAAAATACAAAGACAGCAATAGTAAAATAAAATTTGAACCAGGTTATGGCCTCAGTTTATCTGGTAGCCATATGATTACTAAAAACGATAAGATCGTGGGGCAAGCGCTAATTGGCAAAGGCGTTTCTAGGTATTTGGTATCATTTGGAGGTTCTGGCTGGGATGCCATTCCTGATTTGAATGGAAGCTTAGAAGCGCTTCCTGTTTGGGGAGGCTACATAGGCTATCAACACTTTTGGAATGTACATCTTAGTTCCACTTTTGTATATGGATATGCAGAAATATTAAACGCACTTGAACAACCAACAGACTATTTGTTTACAGGTTCTTATGCCAGTGGAAATATATATTGGCACATTGTAGGACCTCTTAATTTCGCCTTTGAAGTAATATATGGTAACCGAAGAGATGAGATTGATAGATTTGGGCAGGATATAAGAGGACAGTTTGTATTTGAATATAATTTTTAGCCAATTATTTTCTATCACTAATAATTCTTATTTTAGGATTTATGCTCAAAACTGCTCACGTATTAATCATATTATACTGTCTTAATCACTTATTAGTACCTTCTGTTAGTGCACAAATTGAGGAACGATCGAACATTAATACGATCGAGCAACTAATTGAAAAAGATAGTTTTCGATTAGCTATAGATAAATCGAAATCGTTATTTACCCAAACCAACTCTCCTCTTGAACAAGGC
>CAZDQR010000183.1:0-6606 GCA_964507315.1 uncultured Roseivirgaceae bacterium | reverse complement strand
CGGGCTCTTAGCTCAGTTGGTTCAGAGCACCTGCCTTACAAGCAGGGGGTCGCAGGTTCGAATCCTGCAGGGCCCACATTATAAAAAAGCAGCTACATTAATTTGTAGCTGCTTTTTTATGTTTATAGGTGAAGAAAAAATGCAAACAATTGTGTTTACTACCTAGAAAAAGGGCTTCTCATGCTCACTGTCTTCACTCTAATAACAGAAAATTTACTATTCAATATAATTGCTCTATTGTAAAGTATAGCTTTTATGAATTAGTAGCGAAAAACCCCTACAGACACTCTCCCTGAAACAGTGCCCAATAGAAACTGCCCGCACCAGAATTTGCACTAAGGGCTTTATCTTATCACAAAAGAGACTACCTTTATATACACACTAGCACGCTCAAATGACATTTTTTAGAATTGTATTTTTTATAGCAATTACAACGATTAGCCTAAAGGCTAAAAGCCAGTCTCAGCCTGAAACTGGAGAAAGCCTCATCTTCTTACTAGAACAAACGGCTGTTGATTCAATAAAACGAAATACCCTTATTAAACTTGCCGACATAAATAGCTCTATTGATAAAGAAAGATCAATTAACTATTACCAGCAGGCACTAGAGTATGATATGGTTGATACGAGAAAAGCCTCTGTTCTAAACACAATTGGCTTTTCTTATTGGCGATTAGGCAACTTCTCCAATGCACTTAATAATTACCACCAGTCATTATCAATCTATACTAGTTTGCAAGATAGCACGCAAATAGGAAGGGTTATTAATAATATTGCTACAGCCAGCTGGTCGTTAGGTAAATGGAACGATGCATTAGAAAATTATCAAACAGCATTAAAATTCAGAAAGGCAGCAAACCAAATGAAAGGAGTTTCAAATATTCTGAACAATATTGGATTAATTTACCAAGATTTCGGGGTGTATGATGAGGCTCTAGCTTACCATAATGAAGCACTTGAAATTGCCCTTGAAATAAATAACGCTGCGGCAATTTCGTATTCGTATTCCAATATTGGGCTATGCTATATGCTAAAAAAAGAATTTGACTTGGCTATGAAGTATCACAAACTTGGCTTTAAAATCTATTCTGAAAACGAAAACGATGGGAGAAATAACTCCTACTTTTTAGCAAACATTGGTGCTGTATTTAGCAAAACAGGAAACATTGATTCTGCACTAAATTATAATAGTAGATCGTTAGAACAAGCTACGTTAATAAATAATAAACATAGAATTGCAGTTGCAGAAAATAGCTTGGGTGCAAATCACCTTCGGTTAGGAAATATTAATATCGCAGCAAAACACATCAATAATAGCAACAAAAGTGCTTTAAAAAATAATTACAAGGATTTACTAAGAGACAACCAATTTGCCCTTGCAGAAATAGAGGAAATTAGAGGAAACACAAAACAGGCACTTACTTTATTACAAAAATGCCGCGGTTATAAGAGATAGTTTATTTAACAAACAGGAAATATCAAAATTTACACAAATAACTATTACACAAACACAAGAAAAGGATAAAATTGAAAAAGCATTATTAAAAGAAAACATCGAAATACAAAAGGCAAAAATCTTTAAGGAGAGAATGATTAAATGGCTTATTACAGGAGGCAGTTTACTTCTACTAATCGCATTAATTTACATAACAAGAAGTCACCAATCCATAAAAACACTTAACTCCCAATTACTTATATCTGAGAAAGAACTTAAACAAGCTAATGCAGACAAAATCAAGTTTTTCTCCATCATCTCACACGACCTAAGAAGCCCATTTAATTCAATTATTGGATTAAGTAATCTCTTATCATTAGAAATAAAAGCAAAGCATATAGAAAATATAGATATGTATGCGCACACAATCCATAGTGCATCTCAAAAAGCAATGAATTTACTTTCTAATTTAATGGAGTGGGCTTTATCTCAAACAGGGAAGATGAAATTTTCTATTAAGCCAATAGACATCAATGAAATCATTAATGAAAATGCGCTTTTGTTTAGTGATATTGCCGATCAAAAAACAATAAGTATTGTTAATAAAGCTGAAGGCATATTGCATGTAAATGCTGACAAATCGATGATTAATACTATCTTAAGAAACTTAATTTCTAATGCCATTAAATTTACCAAAAATGGAGGCAACAGATAGTAAGCGAGGTTAAAAAGGGCACAGTAGAAATAGCCGTGAGTGATAATGGTGTTGGCCTATCAAAACAAACAGTAGAAACATTATTTCAAATTGATACTCAATCTTCAACTCCTGGTACACAGGGAGAAGAAGGAACAGGTCTTGGATTAATGCTTTGTAAAGAATTTATCGAACTACATTCTGAAAAAATATGGGTTGTTAGTGAGCTTGATAAAGGCTCCACTTTTTATTTCACATTGCCTCTTGCCTAAATTTAACACCACACCAGTGTATCTCAAAGAGGGCACTAATGCGATGTAATAGCAGCTGTTCAATGTTTGAATCGACTAATTGTTCATCAAGGTTTCAATTTCATCAGCTTCTAATGGAATATTTTTCATCAAGTTCAACACTCCATCTTTTTCAATAACAACGTTGTCTTCTAATCGAACGCCAAAATTCTCTTCAGGAATATAGATGCCTGGCTCTACTGTAAACACCATTCCTTCGGTAATTGGGGCATAAAAATTACCTACATCGTGTACATCTAATCCTAAAAAGTGAGAGGTGCCGTGCATAAAATATTTTCTAAAAGCAGGATTTGTAGGATCTTGGTTTTTAATATCAGTAGCATCAATCAAACCTAAGCCCAGTAATTCCTTCTCCATTACTAGCCCAACTTCCCTATTATAATCATTAATAATTGTGCCTGGTCGAAGCATATTAGTTGCTTCATTCTTAACGCGTAATACGGCATCATATACTGCTCTTTGGCGTTCAGAAAAACGCCCATTTACAGGAATCGTCCTTGTCATATCTGCATTATAATTGCCATATTCAGCGGCAACATCCATCAGTAACATATCTCCAGCGTTACAAGCCTTTTTATTCTCAACATAATGGAGTACACACGAATCAAGACCACTTGCAATTATGGGTTGGTAAGCAAAGCCCATCGATTTACTCTTAATAAATTCGTGAATGTACTCTGCTTCAATTTCATATTCCAATACTCCCGGTTTTACGAATTTTAAAATTCTTCGAAAACCGGCTTCTGTAATGTCACAAGCAACCTGCAACATATCTATTTCTTCTTGGCTTTTAACAGACCGTAAATCGTGCATTAATGGAGCCGACCTCTTATAGCTATGATTGGAATATTTTTGATGACACCATTTTGAGAAACGATCGTCTTTTGTTTCAACATCTAACATAGCTCTTGTATGCTCATTCGAGTTGATGTACACATTTTCGGCTTCCACCATTAAATTGTTTAGCACCTGTTCAAACTCAGAAATCCAGTAAATCGTTTCTATTCCAGATAATTCTTTAGCTTCTTCTTTGGTAAATTTATGACCTTCCCAAACGGCAATGTGCTCGTTAGTTTCCTTTAAAAACAATATCTCTCGCTGACTTTTAACAGGGTAATCGGGCATTACAAGCAACACCGTATCTTCTTGGTCTATTCCTGTAAAAAATAGCAAATCATTATTTTGCCTAAATGGCATAACCCCATCAGCATTGGTAGGCATAATGTCGTTTGAATTAAAAATAGCAATAGACTTAGCCACTAATTTTGATGCTAATTTTGATCTATTATCAATATATAATCGTTTTGAAGGGGGTGTATAACGCATCGTTCTAATGTTTAATTAATAGTGTAAAGTTACATCTAGTTTCAATATTTATTTGAGCCAATTCTAAAACATCTAAATAATAATTATCAATTTTGATACCTTGATTTACTATTTCAAACTATGAAAAAAATTGCGGCAACTATTCTTCTCACAATTTGCTTAACATCATATTCAGGTGCGCAAATTCTTAATTTTAACAAGGGGCTGCTCCAAAACGACTCCGTTAAATGGCTCGGAAAAGTTAGTGTTTTTTTTACATTAATAGACCAAGAAGTAACTGTGGCCAATATGGGCTATAATGTAGATGTAATTAGAAAGTTAAAAAACCACAGTATTATGGCCATTTCTAAACTAAGTTTTGCAGCTAGTAATAATGAGACTTTATTAAGTGATGGATATGCACATATTAGAAGCATTTTTAACCGAAACTCTAAAATAGGAGAAGAAGTTTTTGGACAAATTCAGTACAACGCCATTAGAGGATTGCAAGACCGAAGCCTATTAGGAGCAGGGTTTCGATTTAAAGTATATGACAAAAATAAGTATGGGGTAATATTAGGTACAGCTGTTATTACCGAATGGGAAAACTGGATTTATCAAGACGTTGTAACTTCAAAATCATTATGGAAAAGCAGCAACTACATCTCTCTATTTGGCGATGTTAATTCACACTTCCACTTCAATATAATCAGCTACTACCAAGCCACTTATACCGATTTTTTTAAGCCTCGTGTTTCGTTGGAAATAAACTTAAATTTAAACATTACTGCAAAGCTCGTCTTTACAAGTAATTTCACAATGGCTCATGATGCAGCTCCTGTTGTGCCTGTTCAAAGCACAATTTACAAATTCAAAAATGGGATTGGATATCGGTTTTAGATTACTCTATACCAAACAACTTTAATGTCCTGCTAATAGGACAAATTGATGCTGCAGGACAAAATGCAATGGCAGAAGTTATTAGCATTAATGTGGCCACTCCTAAAAGCACATAACCCACCACACCTGTAATTACTCCTATTAAATACAGCCCAATGATAACACCCCCTATGATGGCCCTTATAAATCTGGTCCAAGTTCCAATATTAGATTTCATTGTTTAAACTTAGTAAAAACCGAGCTCAATAGCGAATACTAGGCTAGTTAAATTATTGCCTCGGCCAAGGGAGCGCGTCTAATAATAGTTATAAATACTCTTCTCCTTTGTTAAGCTTTACATCTTTAACAATGGTGCGCATTTGATGCTCATTACCTCTTTTACAAATTAGTAAGGCATTCTCATTATCTGCAACTAGGTAATTCTCCAATCCTTCAATTACAATTAGCTTTTCTTTACTTCCGTTAATTATACAATTTTTAACATTGTAAGTAGTTACATTCCCTTCAACTACATTGTCATCTTGGTTCTTATCTCTTAATTCATACAGAGAATCCCACGCCCCTAAATCCGACCATCCAAAATCGCCCAAAACAACCCACACATTTTCTGCCTTTTCAAGAATGGCATAATCTATAGATATATTTTTTGCTTGTGCGTAAGCATCATGGACTTTAGCATTTTCCTCTAACGAATAATACACATCAGATAACTCTCTAAAAAGAATAGCATTGTCCTTATCAAGCATTTCGAATGCACTAATAATGGATTTTGCTTGCCATACAAAAAGTCCTGCATTCCAAACAAAATCTCCGCTTTCTAAAAACTTCTTAGCAAGCTCAATCTCAGGTTTTTCGGTAAAAGTTTTAACCTTTTTAGCATTACTATCTCCTTCATCCACAAATTGAATATACCCATAGCCAGTTTCTGGCTTATAAGGATGAATACCTATTGTAACTAATTTGTCGCCAGATGCACTAAGTGTTAACGCTTGGTTTACAGTATTAATAAATGCCTTATCATTAAAAATGGCATGATCAGAAGGAGTAACAATGATATTCGCTTCGGGGTTTTTACTCGCAATTTTATAGCTTGCATAAGCTACACAAGGGGCTGTATTTCGTTGAAATGGCTCTAACAATATTTGATTATAAGACAATTCTGGTAACTGCTCATTAATCAGTGATTTATAACGTTCGTTAGAAACCACATATATATTTTCTACTGGCACTTCATCCTTAAATCGATCAAACGTTAATTGAATAAGAGATCGACCACACCCAACAATATCTAAAAACTGTTTGGGCTTATTGGCTCTACTATATGGCCAAAACCGAGCACCCACTCCCCCAGCCATAATAACAACAAAAGTACTTGAATTCATATTCTATAATTTCTCTTTCAATGAAAGACTTCAAGCCCCAAATTTGATTAAAATATCTTAATAAAGCAGCTCAATTGCGCAACTTATCAAGGTAATTAAATCATTTTTTTGCAAAAAACATGTATCTTCATATAAACTGAATAAAACTTAAGTTACTTAGGCAACAATTAATTTTAAGCGCTGTTGTTTTAATAAAATTATAATAATTAAGTAAATCGATAGATGACTGAACAATTAGAGCAAAAAACAAAAGAAGTTCTAAAACAGGTTTTTGGATTCAATGGGTTTCGTGGAACTCAAGAACCTATTATTAGAAATTTACTTGAGGGAAAGGACACCTTCGTAATTATGCCTACAGGGGCAGGGAAATCTCTTTGCTACCAATTACCTGCACTAGTGCTGCCAGGAACTGCCATCGTTATATCTCCACTGATAGCCCTAATGAAGAATCAAGTGGATCAACTTCAAGCATTAGGAATTAATGCGCGTTTTTTAAATTCAACTTTATCTAAGGCGGAAGCTAAAATCGTTAAGCAAGAAACTATTGAGCAAAAGATAAAACTTTTATATGTAGCTCCA
>CAZDQR010000182.1:2280-6637 GCA_964507315.1 uncultured Roseivirgaceae bacterium | reverse complement strand
TATACTACTAAATCTGATTCTATGCTGCTGGCAAGTGGGTTTGGGTATTCTTCCATAAAACATAGGATAAAAATGATAAATAAGCCAGTTAATCAGGCAGTTAATAAAACAAAACTACTCTTTGCTACACTAATAGGTACTGCCATAGTTTTAATGTTTTCAGCCTTTTCGGTACTTGAAACAAAAGATATGATTACCAAAAGAAGAGCTGTAAAAACGATTAGGGAAATTAATAAAAACACCGATTACCATAATGAGCCTTTGATAGAACTAGAAGAACTGGCCAATAGCTCTACTACTAATTTTGGCACATTTGTAATTATTGCCAAACTGGTTCAAAACTTTGGGCACTCTACAGACCCTATAATGCAAATTGCCAGACATGCAGCTGAGGCTAATACCAATTCTGATTTATATAATGAGTTAGCCATGCTTGTTTTCTTAGAACAAAATACTTCTCCTAAAATATATGTAGATCTGGCTGTTTTGGTTAGTCGGGCTAAGTCGAAGCAAGAATTAAAATACATTAAAAACCGAATAGAAACACTTAAAGAAAACACCCAATTCGAATCTATTAAAATGGCTCTTGAAGAGGAGCATATTTGACAGAATGAAAGTTATTAACTCTAAACAACACAAAAATGAAACACTTTTTTAAATGCCTTCCAATTGTGCTTGTCTCTCTTTTAATTAGTTGCCAAGGCACACAAAAAGAGCAGAAAGAGGAAGAAGATGATTTGGTGACGTACTTAAAAGAGCATTGGAATTCTCCTGAAAGCTATGTGATTGAAAAGTTTACTAACCACGACTATGTCTTTATTGGAGAGTATCATAGAATAAAACATGATGCCGATTTAATTCTTAATTTGATTCCAAAATTATATGAAAACGGCATTTATAACCTTGGGATAGAATTTGGCGACTTTAAAGACCAAAACCTTGTTGACTCCTTACTCAATTTGCCATATTTTGACAGAAAATTAGCGCAGAAAATTATGTTTAGTTGTAGTCCCGATTGGGGCTATAAAGAGTACATTGATATTTATAAAGTGGCATGGGAAGTAAACCATTCTGAGACTTTAAAAAAGAAAAAATTTAGAGTAATAAACCTTGCAGCACATTATAACCCTTGTAAAAAAGGTGGAGCTTGGAAAGATGTTGATCCTGATGCTTTTATGGCAGAGGTTATTTTTGACGAAATAATTTCTAAAAAAGAAAAAGCACTTATTTATTCGGGTAACCACCATGCATTTACCAAATACCATCAACCCTATTATAATTTTAAAAAGGACACCTTAATTAGTTATACTACAAATAGGATGGGAAACATTATTTATGACTCCCTCCCCAGCCGTACATTTAATATTTATTTACACGCAGCTTGGGCATCAAATAAAGGTTGGAGCGAACCGTCTGTATTATCTGTTAACGGAATTATAGATCTTACTATGGCACAGTTCAAAGATAAACGTGTTGGCTTTGATGTTAATAACACGCCTTTTGGAAAACTAAAAAGCACAGACTCCTATTATGCTTTGGGTTACCCCGATTTTACACTTGATAAGTACTGTGATGGATATATTTATCAGAAGGAATTTAAAAACTATAAAACCGTAACAATGGAAGAAAACTTTATAACAGAACAAAATATGGGCAAATTGAAAGCATATTTTAGCTGCCTTAACATTCCAAAAGAATCGATAGACTCAATAACGGTTATTAATGTAAACGATCTCTTAAAAGAAGATATTAAGGATCATTTTGGTCATCTTATGCACTAACGCAAAATAAATTTTTGTAATGAAAAGGATACTCATAATAATTGCAACGCTAAGTAGCTACTCACTATTTGCGCAAACAACCGTTGCGCAATACACCGATTTTCTAAACCAAGAACACCTATCTCCTAAAGCTTATATTCTTCAGCTTTTTGAGCAAAACGATATTGTTATTTTAGGCGAACGTGATCACCGAGATACCACACAATACGACCTAATTTTAGACATAATTGGCGATAACTGGTTTATTGAAAACGTAGCACATGTTTATACCGAAGTGGGTGTAACAAACAATACCGATTGGGCAAACCAAGTGCTAAAAGCTAACTATAAAACCGATAATGATTTTGAAACAGCAGTAATAAAACTTTACCGAGAGTTAGATTTTAACTCACTCTGGGAAAAGTATAATATGCATAAATATTTAAAAGGAATTTATACCATTAACAAGGAGCTTGCACCAAACAAAAAAATAACGGTGGGTTTAACCGACCAAGCCTTTAGCTGGCAGAATATGACCAAAGAAAAGTTAGAGGGGTTTCATAAGACACTGAGCAGTACCTATAGATACAGAGATAGCATAATGGCGGCTAATTTTATAGAGTTATATGAAAGACAAACGCCCATAAATGGAAAAAAGAAGGCATTATTAATACAAAGCAGACCTCACGCTATAAATATGGATGTTACCTATAAGGGTAGAAAAATAAAAAACACTGGCAGTTATATTGTTGATAAATATGAGGACAAAGTAAAAATAGTTGCCTTTAATTGGTACCATTGGATGCCTATAGAGTGGTATAAATGGATGCCCGAAAAAAGCATTAAATTAACCGATGATGGTAAGTGGGATGCTGCTTTTGAACTAACTTCTCATAACCCTGTTGGATTCGATTTAAAAAACACCCCGTATGGTTTAACTGAATTTGATTATTCGTACGAACAAGGCATCAAATACCAAGATGTAATTGATGGCATTATTTATTACAAACCTTTTTATGAATTTGTGTGTACGGTTGGTGTTCCCAATGTTGTAGATGATGCTTTTGCTGTTGAGCTAATAAGGCGAGGTAAACTTGTGAATGGGGAAGATTTTTCTGACACCGAAGCTTCGTTAATGGATTATTATAATGATGTTCGCTCTTTTGAATGCGAAGATTACAAAATGCTAAAAAAACAAATGAATAAATGGTTGAAACCAAAGAAGGGCAAACACTTCTCAAACTAACCTGAAAAGCGCACTTGTTCATTGCATTCCGCTAACTTTTAATATCCGTTTGAGTACTTTAGAGCATGCGTATATTTTTAGCAGGGAGTTTACTGTTGTTTTCAGTTGTTGGCTTTGGACAAGCTAGGCGAGCATTGAGTTTAATAGAAAAACAAAAGTTTGAAACTGCTTTTGAGTTGCTCTCCAATGGCTTAACTAAAGACACTACTTCTGCCTCTATTCCTTTTGTCTTAGCCAAATTGTACTTAGTGCAAGAATGGCCTCATAATCAACTGGATTCCTCCTATTATTTTTCGGTGCGATCCCTACACAATTATAACCTGCTAGATCAAAAGCATTTGGACAGACATATTAAAGAAGGGTTTGGGAAAACCAGGTTGCTTACTCTTAAAGGGAAAATTGATAGCCTTGCTTTTGAAGTGGCAAAACAGGGGGGGGAAGAAATAGATTACCAAGTATTTATTGATACTCATACCAATGCGGCTGAACTCGATTCTGCCATTTACCTAAGAAATGAACAAGCATATCTTACTTCAGTTAGCATTAACACCTTAAAAAGTTATAAACAGTTTTTAGACAAATACCCTAAAGCTGTAGATTGGGAAAAAGCAGATGCTACATACCAAAGAATATTATATTTAGAGCGTACGGAAAACGGAAAACTCAAAAGCTATAAAGCATTTGTTAAAGCACAGCCGAAAAGCCCGTACAGAGAAGAAGCGATTGACCATATATACACCATTGAAGTTGGGAGAAATAGCATAAAATCAATCTTAGATTTTGTATCAGAATTCCCCAATTCAAGTGCATCGGAAAAAGCCATTGGCTTGCTTTATCATAAACATTTGGTACAAGAAAACGCCTCCTCATTTGCAGATAAGTACCCCAAAATAAGTATAAGTGATTCGCTTTTTCGAGTAATAAAAAATCAGGAGAAAACTATGCTTCCTATTTGGAGTGGCGGCTATTTTCAAATGATTGATTTAGACCAAAAAGTAGTTATAGACAGCCTAATTTGGGTAGATGAAAGCTCAATTGATAAAGATTTTTTAGCAGTTGAAACTAACAGTGATTATGCTTTAGTAAGCAAAAAGGGAGTGCCTTTTTATACTAGTGACTCTTTCTTGTTTGAGAAGGAAGAAAACGGATTTGCCTTTCTTAGAGAGAAAGACAAATTAGTCGTTGTTCATAAAAATGGTGATGTTGTTAATGGAGTAAATGAGGCTAACTTGGTTGAGCCGTTTATTAGTTATAAAACTGGTGAAAAGTGGGGTCTAAAATCCATTACAGGCCTCGATGTACTTCCACCTAATTATGATAGTATTTGGACTGAGAACCACTTAATATTCTT
>CAZDQR010000182.1:0-2180 GCA_964507315.1 uncultured Roseivirgaceae bacterium | reverse complement strand
ATGTACTTCCACCTAATTATGATAGTATTTGGACTGAGAACCACTTAATATTCTTGTCGATAAATGATAAAATTAACATTATTTCAGCCAAAACACTTTACCCTGCACTGGATGGACAACCCATTGCCATTGGCAATAAGTTTGATGATTATGAATGGTTAACGGACAGCCTATTGTGGGTTGAAAGTGGAGGTAAAGAAGGGCTCTTGTCAGGACAACTAGAAGAACTTGTACCATTGGCAAAACATCAAATTGACATAGCCAAGAAAGGATGGAGTGTTTCTAAGAAAGGAGTTGTAAATATCCCTGCCTTTTCGAACCAATCCTTAACGCAGTTTAATGAAAATGAAGCTTGGCAAATTGGTTATATAAAAGATTCGCTCATTGTAAAATACCATTATAGTCAGCTTTTTCACCCGTCTTCTGCTTCATTATTAGGCCCATCAGCCATTATTATGCATTGGGCCGATTCGGGCTATGTGTATCTAACAGATACAGTTAAATTCTATAAACCCATAGATTGCGAAGTAAAACCTTTGCTTAATCAAGATAATAAAGTGTTTTATTATCAGGTAGTTGAAGGAAAGGAAAAAATGCTAATAAATAGTTTAGGTCAAAAACTTGATTTAGGTGATTATGTAAGAGTAATCTCTTTAAATGAATCATTCTTTCAGCTTGAAACAAGGAAAACCAAGCAAATTTATACCTTAAATGAAGAGTTAATTCTTGATGAAGTGGAGGGAGCCGCTTTAATAGATGATCGCACTATTTCTATTTTAAAAGGTCAGCACTTTGGGTTAATTCAACCTTTTGATTCAATATATTTAGAACCAATTTTTAGTAGGAAGCTTTCACCGATTGCAGACTCCCTTTGGGTGGCATCAGATGGGAAAAAGTATGGTTTAATTAATACAAAATTAGACACCCTACTTCCTTTTTCGTATGACGCCATCAATTACTGGGTTAATGGTTTACTCTTTGTAAAAAGCGATTTAAAATGGCATACCTATGATTTAAAAAGCACCCAATTTGTAGCATCTGGTATCGTTTCTTATTCATCCATAACAAGGGATGGTAGTCCAAAAATTACTTTTCAGAAAGGGGTTGGAATTGGCGTATTTGATAGTGACAAAGGAGTGGTATTAAAGCCAACGTTTACAGCAGTACATTTAGAAGGCACTTCAACTGAACCTTATTATCGAGCTGAAAAATATGTAGAAGAAGCTGGGCTTCATATTATGCTTTACTATAAGATGGATGGCCAACAGTTGTTCCAAAATATTTTAAATGAAACGGCCTTTAGTTCTCTTTATGGAAGTGCTGATGAGTAGTTGTTAAATGGCTAAGAACTCTGCGGAGTGACTTATTAAATGAGTAAAATAAGCATTGCAATCTGCTAATTTTATAGGTCATTTCGTAGTGCAACGGAGAAATCTTAGCCGTTAGAATACTTTCTAGCAGAGTGGCTCAATCACAAACAAGGTGTCAAGCTGATGTTTTCAGTTTATCATAAAACTTATAAAGAATAATTATTTCTAATATGATAGCTGGTATCATCGCTATTAAACCAATAAAAGCTAGAAAGAAAGTAATAAAAAACCCTCCAACAGCAATTTCAAAAATGCCGGCTACTTTGGATATTGTTCCTAATTTTTTCCCCAATAAGAGTAAGGCAATTCCAAATACAATATCAACGCCTCCGAAAGCAACGGCTTCGGTTCCTTTGATGAGGTAAAAATCCTCCCAAGTCATTTCAGGCCCAAAGGAGATAATGTCGTATACTTCTATTACCACTAGTGAGGCTACCATTAAATAAGAGGCAATTTTTAGTAATGCATTTTCAAAGTATTTGCCAATCTCGATAAAGCCAATCATAAAAAAGACAAAGCTAATCGATACTAGTACTTTAATGGTTGTATATAATAATGGGAAATAATAGGGTAAGTTTTCCTCAAATCGAGCAAAGTCTAGACCAGATTCGAAGAGGCCTAACACAAAATAAATAATACCGGCCATCCATGCTATTTTAAGCCACTTAAGTGAGGCTTTCTTTTGGATGGAGGCTTCTACCTGTGTAATATTATAATCGAGCGCATCCAATAAAATGCGGATGGTGTATTCACGCGGAGTTACCTCACCGGCTTCAATGCGTTGAAGGGTTCGTACATTGATATTGCAAA
>CAZDQR010000181.1:4326-6659 GCA_964507315.1 uncultured Roseivirgaceae bacterium | reverse complement strand
GGAGTTACCTCACCGGCTTCAATGCGTTGAAGGGTTCGTACATTGATATTGCAAAGTTCCACTAGCTCTTCTTGAGTGAGCCGTTTCTTTTGCCTGAGATCTACAATGGTTTTACCTAAATTGGGTTGTTCTAAATTTTGCATAGTTGTTTTTTGAGGCAATACTAAAGGTAGTAGATATTTAGGTCAAATATATCGCCCGTAGTTAACCCGACATTTGCCCGACATATGATTATGTAGATCATTCTTAATAGGAATGACAGTATTCGCCCACAATAGGAGACCCCGCAACATGTGCGGGGAAAGCTACTAATTATTATTTTTTCCGGACCTGTTCCGGCATCCTCCTTTTATCTTTTAATGGTACATATGTTTGAGCTTATTAACTTATTCTTTTTCCATTCCGAGGTACGAGGAATCTTATTGAATTAGAAATAAATAATCATTTGGATTCACTCGTTTTTGCCGTTCTTTTAGAAGCTTCTATAATTACTTTTATTAAGCCCATCATTGAAGTCCCTAAAAAGGCTATAATAAAATAGGACTCTCCTTTTTGATAAGCTTGTTGTACAACTACCATACAAATTCCAATATTTATACTGCATAAAATTAGGAGTCCTATGGCGAGATTGGACAATGGAATTTTCTTTTTCATTCTTCTAAAATAGAAACATTTAGACTAATGGTAATGTGTTTATTTCGCAACGCTCCCGAGAGGAACGTATCTTCAACTCGCAAAATTGTTAAGACTCTCCAAAGGAGTCCTTCCTAACTTACGGAGTTACTTCCTTGGTGTAGAATATTCTTTAGTTTAATCTACTTTGAGCGAATATTTACTAACAATTTTATCCTCACAATCAATGATAGAAATGATAAAATTGCCAGAAGGCAATACCAATTGTTTTTCTTGGTTGATCACAAACTGATCTAGTGGGATACTATTTTCATCTTCGTTTATTAACTGAGCCCGAATTAATTTTCCCTCATGCTCCTTTATTCCTGCAGTAAGTGCAATGTTGGTTTTGTTCGTTCCATATAACCACATGGGTCGGCCATTTATAAACGCTGTTTTGGGATGATACACTTGAATATCATTGCCAATCCTATTAACTGGGTCTAATATTACTTTATTATTTTTTAGAAATATTGATGGCTTCTTAATTTCAAAATTGGCAATGGCAAAATCATAATAATCGTTATTCATGCCTTTTCCTTTGTATGACATTGTTTCTTGGTTAACAGAAAGTACTTGGCCATTTGCAAATTTATTTAAGTAATAACCCATCAATGAATGTGTTCCATTATCACTTTTTGATATATGGCTATACCCAGCATGAACCACTACCTTACCGATTGAGTCTTTTAGTAAAGTACGCTCATAAATATTTTTGGCTTGTATTCGCTCTCTGTCGGCACTATCTTGAGAAGGGTTATATTCATAAGGAACAAGGGTGTATCCAAGTTTAATAGCCTCTCGTACCATATTACCAAATACAGGGTCTTGTATAAAATTCCCACTTTGAGTTGTTGGATACCCTTTTTTACTTAAGTTGAATTCGTTCCAAGCTAAAGCCTCTATTGCTAAATATCGATAATCATTCTCCCATAAATCCTTTAGTAATATGGTGGTAAATGCTCTTTGTTGTGAGCTATAATGTGCTTCGTTAAGTAGTAGGAAATGATATTTTTTAGCTTGCTCTAGAATATAGCTTTGAGCATCTATGGTTGTTGCGTTAGCAAAACTATTTTTAACAATATCCTCCCCACTAGCTGCTGAAATCATAAGTTCTATTAACTCCTTATCTTCTGCCGATAAATCTGGGTTATCTAATTCTTGTTCCAATATCAGAAGCTCTTCAGTACCAATCGAATTCTCAACTTCTATGGATGCTTTTGAACGATACTTCTCATTATAGGCTATTACCTTTTTTAACTCACCAAAACGATTATAGATGTAATCTGTATTGGAAAGAGCTTCCTCAAAACTTCTGCAATATTTACTAAAGTTGGCAGAAGAAGATTCCGCTTCTTCCATATTAATTTTAGTAAAAGATGGGCTTTTTTTGCACTGAGCTAGAAAAAATAGCAGGGTTA
Source organism: uncultured Roseivirgaceae bacterium (assembly GCA_964507315.1). GTDB lineage: Bacteria > Bacteroidota > Bacteroidia > Cytophagales > Cyclobacteriaceae > JAKISE01. The sequence continues at coordinate 4,566 of CAZDQR010000181.1, read as the reverse complement.
TTAGCGTGACGTATTTTTTTATCATCTTACTAAATTGCAAATAATTCTAACAATTGCAATGATTTAAAGAGGTAGTATATGGAAGGTAAAATTTAGCTAACTTTTGCTTTTCATTCCGAGGTACGAGGAATCTTGTAAATTATTAATAGAACTAAAGCTAAAAGAACATCGTCATTATCGATCGAAAGAAGCAGTAATCTTTGGCTCTATCGAGCCCATTTTTTTAAGCACGGCAACTCT
>CAZDQR010000181.1:0-4226 GCA_964507315.1 uncultured Roseivirgaceae bacterium | reverse complement strand
AAAAAAGGGCGACTCCCTCTTGGGAACCGCCCTTTTAAATAAGAAACTAAAATTTATAAGTTCGAATATGTCTCGCTATAATAAAGCATTTGCTTTGTAAAATCAGCGGGGTATTCCACTTTCACATCTGTGATGTTACCAGCATCATCTGTTACAGGTACTAATTTAGGATTGATAAAACCACCGTAAGGAGCTGATTTTAATTTTGCTGCTCTTTCGAGTACTTCTTTGTGAAGTTCAAGGTCAACCTTAACACCATAATCTTCGATTAAGGCTTTTCCTGCTTCAAAATCTCCTTCTGATTTTATGCGTTGAATTTCTTTCAATAATTGACCAAAAAGATCGTGAAGCTTTTCATAATCATTTACAACAAAATATGTTTTTCCGTCTTTTGTTACTCGTTCAATCACGTTCTCTTCTGCTCCTTTTTCAAAGGCCCAATGGGCAATCATTTGTCGGTTACGCATATGCGCTTCTTCAATGTCATCTCCTAAATCTAATCTTCTAAGTTGGAGCATCATTCCATTTCTGATATAGCCATCATAGGTTTCCATACCAACTTCAAGGCTAGGAACTAATCCAAGGTCAATCAATTTTTGGTCATATAAATAATAGAGGGCTACTAAATCAGCGCGTCCTTCTTCTAATGCAGAAGCATAGTTTTTTAAGGTTTCTTTTGGCGTACCAATTCCTTTGTTAATTTGGCCAGAAGCGTGACCAACTACTTCGTGTAAAGCAGTGTGCATATCTCCACCAATATCACCAAACTCTTTGGCTCGGGCAATTTCTTCCTCGTTGTAAGCGAACTCTTCTAAAAAGCCAGAGCTACCTGCTTTTCCATAAGCCGCAACAATATTACCTAAGCTTACAGATTTAGAACCGTGTGCAGCCCTAATCCAGTTGGCATTAGGCAAATTAACTCCTATTGGAGTTGAAGGAGAAGCATCTCCAGCTTCGCCAGCAACGTTCACTACTTTATAAGTTACACCTACTACTTTGGCTTTTTTATGTTCATCCATAATAGAGGAATTGTCTTCGAACCACTGTACATTATCCGAAATAACTTTCATTCGCTCCGAAGCAGCAAAATCATTAATTTCTACAATGGTTTCATAAGAACCTCTGTAGCCTTTTGGGTCATTATACACTTCAATAAAACTGTTGATGTAGTCAATATCTCCATCGGTGGCTGCAACCCAAGCAATGTTATAGGCATCCCAAGTTTCAAGGCTTCCAGTTTTATAATATTCAACTAATAATAAGAGAGCTTTTTTCTGAGGTTCATTTTCTGCTACTGTCGCAGCTTTTTCTAACCAGTAAATAATGCGTTTTATAGCTCCACCATAAAGTCCATCAACTTTATACACATCTTCTGAAATGCTGCCATCTTCGTTTCTTACCAGTCTGGAGTTTAGGCCATAAGAAAGTGGTTTATCTCCAGCTTTTTCTAATAATGGGGCATAAAAGGCATCCACTTCTTCAGCTGTAATGTCAGGATCGTAAAAATTAATAGCAGAACCTTTTACCAAGCCTTTACTAGCATCTAGATTTACTTTTTTAGCATCAACTACAGGGTCGAAAATAACATCAACAACTTCTGATGAAAGTTCTGTTTTTGTAGAAGCTAAAAGCTCTCCTAGGTATTCTTTCGAAAAGGCAGGCATTATTTTAGCGTTTGAATAATGATGATGGATTCCGTTAGAAAACCAAATACGCTTAAGGTATACTTCAAACTGTTTCCAGGGTTCAGCATTTTTATCACCTGTGTAAGTGGTTAGAATATTTTCTAGCGCCTTTCTAATGGTAAGGTTATGTCGGTAATTCATATCGTACATAATATCTCTACCTTCTAAACCTGCTTGTGTAAGGTAATACACCAGTGTTTTTTGACTAGTAGATAAATTATCAAATCCTGGTATTTTGTATCGAATGATTTTTATATCGGCAAATTGATCAGCCAAATACTTAAAATCCTCTTGAGCAACGACCTTCTCTTCTTCTTTGGCCGCAGGAGTACAACTGATGGCAAATGCAAATAGCAGCAATAGCCAATAATTTTGTTTACTTGGTTTCATTATTATAGTGTTTGATTAGTTTACGAGTAATTTTATTTCAAACTGCAACTTAAAAAAGAATTTATTAAAACTTAATAGGATAAGTCAGCTCAAAAAATGATTTATGTGGTTTTTATTCTATTGAGACAATGATGGCAACTCCATTTATAAATATGGCTTCTTGTTTTTTATCTGCAGGAATAAGCCCTAGAGCTTGAATAGTTATTAGGTCTTCAGTAACACCTTTGGTTTTAAGATGCTCAAGTACAGTTTCTTTGTAATGAGGAGTTCGATCATTATGATAGATAGGAATCTTTTTCCATGTTTCAATAGAGTCAACACCACTCATTCTTGCTTGGTAATCGTTGGCAATAAGTGTATCAGTTAAAGTGGTTGCACCAAGGCTGTCATTCATTTCAATTAATAACGAATCTTTCTGTGAGTTATCCATGCTATCAATATCAATAGGTGGCAACATAACTCTTATGCTATCGTATTTTACTTCTGTTAGCCAAGGAAGCTGAAGACTATCTTCCTTATAGTCTTCTTGATAAATTTGAATGTTAAAATGGAGGTCTTTATGTTGTTTTATAAGCCTAGCTAATCGCATTACTTCAAAGTTAGAAGCAGCAGTTATTGTGCTTGACAGTGTATCAAATACAATTCCTCCAATATCGAATTGAGCACCTTTAGCTACCGTTGTTAACTCAATTTTTGGGTATTCTCTCCGTGAGTTTCTAAGCTCTTCTATATTAATTATTTGGGTTTGAAAAGCTAGCTTACCAGATCGATCTTCGTAAGTGATTTCAAAAGTGTTCCCTTCGGTTAAAACGGCTACAAAGTCTCCCGTTTCTTTTTCTGAAATCACTCTTGATACCAATTTACCCGTAGCATAATTATTGATTCTAATGTCTAACGATTTCGGTGTTCCTTGGTCATCTACCACCTTCCCCATCATCATAATAACATCTTGAGGCCTAAATTCTTCAGGCACTTTGGCTTTTACAATGCCATAATAGCCCGTCTCATTTTTTCTTGTTAGGAAGGCATAATCTGTTCTTAACGACATGCTCATATAACGTTCATCATCTTGCGTATTTGCGAACTCTACATTAATGGGAGTGCTCCATTCCCCTGCATTTAGGGTACTCATCCATAAATCCAACCCGCCTTTGCCTCCTGGTCTGTCGGAAGAAAAAACCAAAGTTTTATTATCACTTAATATCCTTGGTGATAGCGTATTACCAACATTTAGATGACTAGGAAGCTCTTCAGGTTCTTTCCAAGGAGCACCTCGACCTTTATTTTTTTCACTCACAAAAATCTTACACCCTTTCGCTGTTTCTGGTGCTATACGGCTGCATCGCATAAAATATAGTTTTTGATTATCGGGACTAATGGAAGGGTCGCCCTCATCCATAGATGAGTTTAATGGTTTGCCGTGGTTCTTTGATCGCCCCCAGTTAGAGCCACTCTTTTTTGAAACCCAAATATCATAGCCTCCGAGTCCATCTGGTTTGCGCGAAGAAAACCAAATAGCTTCGCCTGTATTATCCATAAAGTAGCCACCATTATTTACAAGGCGCATGGGGTTAATGGCTGTAATTTCTTTGGGAGTATTCCATTTGCCTCCTTTATACTGAGATAATTCCATCACCATATCGCCCGTATTGGAGTAATCGGTGAGGTAGATCATTGTTTTTCCATTGCCACTTATGGCCGGTACAATATTATTCTTAGAAGTATGATTTATATGTCTTGATAAAAATTCTTCTTGTGCGAATAGCGATGTAGAAGCAATTAATAATAGGAATAATAGTATGCGGTTCATAAGCCAAAGTTTTTAGATTAGCTAAATTACGTATTTCAAGATTAGTTTTAAAAACACTAGCAAACTCTTTGCTATTTTTGTCCTTTAAACATTTAGTAAACTATGAGCAAGCAATTAATAGAATGTGTTCCTAACATTAGTGAAGGACGTGATGAGCAAAAAATTAAAGCAATTACTGATGTAGTTGAAACGGTTGAAGGCGTTAAGCTATTGGATGTTGACCCCGGGAAAGCTACTAATCGTACGGTAATCACTTTTGTGGGCGAACCTGATAAGGTGATTGAGGCCGCATTTCTATTGATAAAAAAAGCTTCGGAGTTGATTGATATGAGCAAGCATTC
>CAZDQR010000180.1:0-6676 GCA_964507315.1 uncultured Roseivirgaceae bacterium | reverse complement strand
CTATCTTTGCTAGAGACAAAGAAATACGAAGCGCATTATAGCTAAAAGAACTTTACGCGAATATTGGGAAAAACACGCTGACTGTGAGCAGTATCTAAAGACTTGGTTCGATACAGCACGCACGTCAAAATGGAACTCACCCTCCGATATAAAGAAAACTTATGCGAATGCCAGCATCCTTAAAAATGGAAGAGTGGTTTTTAATATTAAGGGCAATTCCTATAGACTTGTTATCAAATTTAATTACGGTAAACAATGGGCGTTTGTGCGTTTTATAGGCACTCATTCGGAATATGATAAAATTGATGCAGATACGATTTAATAATAATATTATGGAAATCAAGCCAATACGAACAGAAAAAGATTACGACAGCGCATTAGATAGACTTTTAGTGATATTTGATGCACCTGTAAATTCAAAAGAGGGAGATGAAGCTGAAATATTATCCTTGCTTATTGAAAATTATGAAAGTGAGCATTACCCAATAGAAGCTCCGGACCCAATAGAAGCGATTAAAATTAGGATGGAAGAAATGAATCTGAAGCAAAAAGATTTAGTGGGAGTAATTGGAGGTAAAAGTAGAGTTTCAGAAATTTTACACAAGAAAAAAAAATTGACTGTAGATATGATAAGAGAATTAGCAGAAATGCTAAATTTATCTGCAACAATTTTAGTAAACAATTATAATTTAACTACTCAAAAAAAAAGGGTAGCATAAACTATTAGGGGTTGTGCACTTAAAACCAAGCGTCTTTGATGGAAACTCACATCGTCCTTTAAGTCTAAACAAGGAGGTGTAATCGGACGCTAATTTTTTACTTTCCACCGTGGGTCAAGCAAATTAATTTTGTTGCCTTTTTTAAGCGAAAAGTAAATAATAAGACCACCCAGAAGAATAATGGCTCCCATAATGGCAATAATTACAACCGTTTTGGTATTTGAAACTCGTAATTTATTAACCTCGTTTTCTTTTTTAATTAGAGCAATTTCTTTTTCCTTTTCTAACATATGAAATGTAACTTCTAAATCAGCCAATTTTTTGCTCGAAGTTTCATTTACAATATCATTTCTGTATGCATCGTAAAGCACACGGTTATCATAGGCTTCTTCAATATTACCTTGGCTATAATACAAATTAGCTAACGATAAATGGATGTCTTTTAGTAGAGGCTTATTAATTACATTTTGAGCATTAGATAATGCCTGTAATTCAAATTCAAGTGCTTCTTTTTTCTTTCCTTGATCTATTAACAATGCACTTAAGTTGTGGTACGCAAATGCCTGGCCTACAATATCTTCTCTATCAATGCTAATTTTTAATGAAAGGGCATAATATTTTCGAGCCTTCTCTAATTCACCTCTATTAAAATAGGCGTTTCCTATGTTTGAATAGGGGTCAAATTCACTGTACTCAATCTTATCAAAAACCTTAATAGCTTTTTTGTAAAAGCCAATAGCTCTATAATCTTCGCCCATAGCTAGATAAGTGTTTCCTAAATTATTAAGCGCTCCAACCATATTTTTTTGGTCATTAATTGAGTCTAATAACCAATAGGATTGCAAAAAATACTCTAATGCCTTTTTGGATTGGCCTTTCATTGAATAAATGGTGCCAATATTATTTAAGCTGTAGGCATACCCTTTTGCATTATTTATTTCTTTATTTAATTGCATCGATTGCAGGTGATAGTTCATTGCCTTATCAATAACCCCATGGTTTTTGTAAAACACACCGATGTTATTATAACTTGCTGCAATGCCAGGTTTATAATCTAACTCAAGCGCTAGATCCAGGGCTTTTAATGTAAAATCGAGGGCTTTTTTAGGATTGGAATTAGTGTATTGATTATATAATAAATTGTTTGCTTTAATGGCAGCCTGATCTTGGCCCATAGCAATTTGTTTTAAGCTGTCTAAATCGAGGGCCCAACCAGATACATTTGCTGCTAAAAATAAGGTAATGACTAATAATCGCATGTTTTTTAACCTTTTGTAAATACGAATATACTACCTTAATGCTAAATGTATGAAGCAAAAGAGAATATGAAATTAACTCAAGTTCTTATTTGCGATGGATTTGTATCCTATAAAAACTAAAATAGGGATATAAGCCAAATTAATGAGGATGTCGTTAAGGGCTACTGCATCTCTAATTTCAATAAATACATATTTAGGGAACGGAATATCTATGAGATTTGATAAGGCAGAGTAGGGAAGAAATTCAGTTAAATATTCTAATGAATCTGGCAATGGGATTTTTAAAATCCACTCAAAGGCCGGATAAATCAGTAATATTACAATAGACAACCCAGCTCTTTTTACGATTAATGAGATTACCATTACAAGAAGCAGGTAGTTTACGGTAGCCAAAAAGTAAGCGAATACAAACTCTATATGCATAAACATAAATCTCATCTCAGATTCAGGGGAGTAAATAGACCCCATTCCCAATCCAATAAATAAAACCACAATTGTAGATAAAAGACTAAACCCCAAAATGAATAAAACCTTGGAAGTAATAAAATCAGTTCTGCTAAGGCCATCTATTACATTTTGCCTAATGGTTTTATACGAAAACTCATTAGTAATAGAAATAATAATAAAGATGCCAATGAGAAATCTAAAGTATTGAGCAACAAAGGTTAAATTTTGCCAAATATCTGGGAAATGATAGAGGGGAACTTTCATTATATCAAAGTCTCCTAGTTCTGCACCTTTAGATGCCAACCATTTAAGAGCCTCCATGCCACTTAATGTGGTGGCTAATAGAAATGTAAAATAAATACCAATGAGTATCCAAAAAGTACGATAGGATTTATTTTTTGCGAGTTCAATTTTTAAAAGTCGAAGCATTAGGCGTTGTTTAAAATTTCTAAAAATTGAGTTTCTAATGTTTTAGCCTGTGTTTCAAGTGAGCTAATAATAATGTTATTTTTTACTAAATAGGCGTTTAAGTCTGGGGCAGATTTCCCTTCCTTCATTTCTACTTCAAAAGCACCATTCAATAAGAGGTTAGCGTTTACTACTAAATCGCATTGGTCTAATATTGGTTTTAAATCAGTATCGGCTTTTACAATTACCTTAAAATCAGATTTGCCTACATCGGCAACTTTGCCTTTGTAAACTAGCTTCCCTAGTTTAAGTACAGCAAAATCGGAGCATACTTTTTGAACTTCATCTAATAAATGGCTTGCTAAAATAATGGTTTTACCTTCTTTCGCAATATCAATAATAAGCGTTCTTATTTCTGCAATACCTTGTGGATCCAAGCCATTAGTAGGCTCATCTAAAATCATTACTTCAGGATCGCAAAGTAGGGCAGAGGCAATGGATAATCGCTGTTTCATCCCTAATGAAAACGTTTTAAAGTTATCGTTTGCGCGTTCCAAAAGGCCAACTTGTTTTAGCACAGGGGCAATTCGATCTGTTGAAACTTCTTTAATAAGAGCAACAATTTCCAAGTTTTTTTTTGCGGATAAGTAAGGATAGAAAATGGGTGTTTCTAAAATGGCTCCAATTCTTTTTCGCTGCTCTTTACTTGCAGGTTGGCCAAACCAACGGTAATCTCCTTCTGTAGGTTGAATCACATCAAGCAGCATGCCTAATGTTGTTGTTTTACCACTTCCATTAGGTCCTAAAATGCCAAAAACAGCTCCTTTAGGGATTACTAAATCTAATTTATCAACTGCCTTTAGGCGCCCATAATGTTTAGATAATTGTCTTATTTCTAATACTGCTTCCACGTTTAATAATTCTTTACGGTGTCTATTATTTTACCAATTTGGGTTGGGTCAGGGCTACCCAGCACATCTATTGCTAAGGTTTGGCCCTCCATTTCTACGAGAACGAAATAGCCTTCTATCTCATCATCATCTTCCAATATGTAGGCCAATACATCGGACCCATCTCGCTTAATACTCATAAGCATTTCAAAGGCATTGGATTCAAGCTCCGAAATTAAGCTTGTTTTAGCAGAAGACGAAAAACTATCGAATGTAAGTACTTTAATTTTTTCGATAGTTGCTGCTAGAGCAGCTATATCTGGATCGTCTGATTGGTTGAGCATTGTAAAACTGCTATGGTACATTACAAAAGCCTTTGCATCAGGGTATTCTTCTGCAAGGCTTTTCATTACTTTGCTTTGGGCAAAGGAAAGGGTGGTAATGAAAATAAAGAGAAATTGAAGTATGGTGGTTTTCATATAGAGTCAAGAAGAGTTTTAATAAAATAAATCAACGTCACTCCAGCTTTATTGCTAGGAGTAACGTTATTTTATTAGGAATGAAAGTGTAACTAAGGGAGATTAATTCCAGTTATTCTTATTCTTTATAAGGTACGAAACATCTTCCATTGAAAATGTACCTTGAAATGTGATTAGAATAAAGTCATCGTCACCATTGATTAAAAACGTTACATTTTCTAATTCAGAACCACTTCCTTGCGCTAAAACTTCCATATCAGTATCGCTATCTTTTACCGACATCAAAGGCTCATATTTTTCTCTATGCATATTAGATTTAAGTGATTTTAAATCTTTGCTACTCACTTTTTCGAATGGTACTTTTAAAACTTGCATCGCATTTATGGCTCCTAATATTCTGCCAGCGGCTTCTACTTCATCCTTGTCTTCATCATCTTCATCCACATATTTGGCAATACTAGAGGCGAAATTGAATAGCGATCCGCTGATGTCCACAAAAGTGGTGTTATCCATATCTCGGTACTTATCCTGAAATTCGCTTAAAGATCTTGATTGTGCAGATACAAGGCTAGGAATCAATGCAATAGCGATTAATAATGTTGCTAATTTTTTCATTTTTTGAGTTGTTTGTTGTTAGAGTTTTATGTTGAGTATATAATGTAGTGTTGAAAATAAAGACACGTTTCTTCGTTCTTTCAACTTTTATTTTTTTATTAGTTATCTATGTTTTGCAAGTTTTCAAATCCATCGATATCCATTGATTTAGATAGTTTCGAAATTTGTTTGAGGTCGATATCGCCTACTAAGCTTAATAAGAAAAAGCTGTCATCACTACCAATTACCATGAGCAGCTCTTCGATAATTCCGTCTTTTTCTTTAATAAGGAATTTCATATCGCTCTCCTTTTCTCTTATGGTCATAAGCTCTTCGTACTCCTTGCTATCAATAAGTCTAAATGCCTCTTCGTAAAGCGCTTGACCATTACTAATATCTTCTTTAGCTAAGATCTTAAGGCCTTTTACTTTGCTTACGGCATCAATCATTTCTTGGTCTTCCTCATCTTCGGCCTCAAAATTTGTAAAGAGCCCGAACATCCTACCCGTAATATTAATTTGGGTAAACGATTCATCGTTTTGGTACTTAGAAAAGAACCTGGTGATGGCATCTTCTTGTGCATTGGCAGCCAATGTACTTAAGATTAAGATGGATACTATTGCTATTTTTTTCATGTCTAATTAGTTTAATGTTGCTGTTGAGTTTTTGTCTATATCTCCTTTAATTTTTGATTCTGCCTTACTCAGAATCGATATTTTTTGCACTTCTTTTTTACCGTGATTCATTTTACTGGCAATTAACATTAAGGCCCGTTTTGTTTCGGCATAGGCTTCTTCTGGGTTCTTATAGGTATCTTCTACTAATAAAAGTGCTGGTTTATCACCTTGCCAAACTTCCATTCTAAACATAAACGATGTGGCAATTACTAAAGCAATGGCGGCAGCTACCTTCATATAATTTTGAAACGACTGCTCCAACGTTCTTATCTTACCTTTCGGTTGCTGCTCCAACTTCTCTATTAGGTTATCGTCAAATGCTTTATCAAGCATTTTTATGTCTCCTTCTTTGGTAAAGTATTGAAACAGTGGAGCAGTGCTTTTTAAATGCGAAGGAACTTCTGCCGCAGAGTTGAAAAATGCTTTGATCTCAGCTTCTTCTTCTTGAGTAGAAACGCAATTCCAATAGCGCTCAAGTAATAAATCTATTCTTTTAGAGTCCATAAGCGTTTACTTGTATTAATTGTTCACGAACTTGTTTTCTTGCTCTAAACAAATTCACTTTAACTGAGTTGAGATTTTGTTTCAACATATCACTAATCTCTTGATAAGAAAAGCCATCTATATCTCTTAACTGGATTACCTGTTTTTGCATCTCTGGCAATTTATTAATAAAACGGTTGATCGAGCTCATTGTATCACTATGTTCAGTAGATGAATATGGGCTTTGGGTACTGCTTTGTAAATCATAGGCATTATCAATATCTACTGATTTATTATGCTTAGATTTTAATTTATCCAAAGCTAGATTTCTAGCTACTCGTATGCACCATGCCTCCATATTGTCATAGGTGTGCATTTCGTCTCGCTTATTCCAAACTTTAATTAATGTTTCTTGTACCACGTCTTTAGCTTCATCTTCGTTTTTTAAAATCCTCAGCGTATAGCGGAAAAGCTTATCTTTTACAGGAAGTACGCGGGTTTTAAAGGCTTCTAAACTCATATTCAATAGGAAGACGATTGATATTTAGGAAAGTTACAGCAGAAAGAAAATAAATGTAGAAAGTGAGATACGAAATATGAAAGGTGGGGTGAAAAATAACACGGTTTACTATTCTATCGTAAGGGTTATAATGTTTTGCTTTCCATTTTTTGAGGATATATATAATCTATATTTTGGCTTTAACTGTGGCATAGGTGCTT
>CAZDQR010000179.1:0-6701 GCA_964507315.1 uncultured Roseivirgaceae bacterium | reverse complement strand
ACAGATATTTCTTGGGGTAGAATTAATCACCCAGAAGAAGTTCTTAAATTAGATGCAACGGTTAAAGTTGTTGTTCTTGAATTTGATGAGGAGAAAAAACGTATCTCATTAGGTATGAAACAACTTACTCCTCATCCTTGGGATGCATTAGCCGAAGGATTAGAAATTGGAGCTAAAGTAAAAGGTAAGATTGTTAATGTTGCTGATTATGGTGCGTTCTTAGAAATTCAGCCTGGCGTTGAAGGTTTAATTCACGTTTCTGAAATGAGCTGGTCTCAGCACTTACGTAACCCATCTGACTTTATGAAAGTGGGTGACGATATGGAAGCTGTTATTCTTACGTTAGATCGCGATGATCGTAAGATGTCATTAGGTATCAAACAATTATCTGAAGATCCTTGGTTGAAAACTGATGTGGTTTCTAAATATGGTATTGGTACTAACCATACCGGAATCGTTAGAAACTTAACTAACTTCGGTTTATTTATTGAGCTTGAAGAAGGAATTGACGGATTAGTTCACGTATCTGATCTTTCTTGGACTAAGAAAATTAAGCACCCATCAGAGTTTATCGCTGTAGGTGGTGAGTTAGAAGTTCAAGTACTTGAATTAGATGTTGATAACAGAAAACTAGCATTAGGTCATAAGCAATTAGAAGAAAATCCTTGGGACACATTCGAAACTGTATTTGAAGTTGGTACATCACATAAGTGTACTATCAATAACAAAACTGAAAGAGGATCTGTATTGGAATTACCTTACGGTATCGAAGGTTTTGTAAATGCTAAAAACTTAGTAAAAGAAGATGGTTCTAAACCTAGTGTAGGTGAAACGTTAGATTTTAAAGTAATCGAATTCTCTAAAGGAGAAAAACGAATTTTATTATCTCACACTGCTACTTACAAAGAGGATGAAAAACCTGTAGCGCCTAAGAAAAAGCCTGCTGGTAAAAAGAAAGCTACAAGTGGTAGCAATCAAGAAGCAACTTCTAGCCTAGGTGATTTATCTGCACTTTCTGCTTTAAAAGAGCAAATGGAAAAGCCGGCTGCAAAGCCAGCTGCTAAAAAAGCTCCAGCAAAAAAGAAAGAAGCAGCTCCTAAAGTAGAAGAAGTAAAAGCTGAAGACGCTAAAGTAGAAGAAGCACCTAAAGAAGAGGCTGCTCCTAAAGCTAAAAAAGCAACGAAAGCTAAAGCTAAAAAAGCAGAACCTAAAGCAGAAGAAGCTCCTAAGGCTGACGATGCTGAAAGCGAAAGCAAATAATTATTTCGATGCCGCTTCAATATTATTGAGGCGGCATTGCTTTATAAACTGAATAATATTTTACTTTTGCACGATACTTGTAAAAGTAATGGCGTTGTGGCCGAGTGGCTAGGCAGAGGTCTGCAAAACCTTGTACAGCGGTTCGAATCCGCTCAACGCCTCAGTATAAGCCCTCCGAATTTTCGGAGGGCTTTTTTTGTGCGTATACATCTGTTGAAACTTATTTCATAAAGATTATACGCACAAAAAAAGCGATGAATGTAATTCATCAGGGCTTTAGCTGTTGGCTCACCCAAAACCGGATCAGCGTAGTTGCTCTTATTACTGTTTCAGGTGGGGCCGCTACTATACGTCATTACCGAGCGCAAGACTCGGTAATCTCAGGGCTCAACCGAACCCATGGTTAATTCCCAAGGATTTTTGCAATGTCTCGTTTCACACACCAAAATTCTTTCCTATCTTTGCAATCAATACACTATGCAAAAGCGACTAATATTAAATCCCGACCTGCTTTCGATCACCATAAATCGCCTTTGCCATCAGTTAATAGAAAATCACTCTTCTTTTGAAAATACTGTTTTGGTTGGCTTGCAGCCACGAGGAGCATTTTTGCTAGAGCTTATCTTAGCACAGTTAAAAATATTAATAGGTGTAGATGTAACTTACGGCTATTTAGATTCTACTTTTTATAGAGATGATTTTAGGAGGCGAGATGTGCCACCCAAAGCCCACGAAACAAAAATGGATTTTGTGGTGGAGGATAAGCAAGTGATTTTAGTAGACGATGTTCTTTTTACAGGTAGATCTGTTCGCTCTGCAATGGATGCTCTATTGGCTTTTGGAAGACCCCAAAAAGTAGAGCTTCTAGTCTTAATTGATAGAAAATATTCGAGAGATGTGCCGTTGGCCCCCAATTATGTGGGTAAGGAAGTTAATACACTTGCACATCAAAAAGTGTTGGTTCAATTAGAACCTGAAAAACAAAATAAAGTCTGGTTAATAAACGAAGAAAATGACGCAGCTTAGTCAGAAACACCTGCTTGGTATTAAAGACTTATCCGAGAAGGATATTCAATTAATTTTTGACACAGCTGATACATTTAAAGAAGTTATTAATCGCCCAATAAAAAAGGTGCCCTCATTGCGTGATATTACCATCGCCAATGTGTTTTTCGAAAACTCTACACGTACTCGGTTATCATTTGAGCTAGCCGAAAAAAGACTTTCTGCTGATGTGATTAATTTCTCAGCTTCGTCAAGCTCCCTAAAAAAAGGAGAAACATTACTCGATACTGTTAATAATATATTAGCAATGAAAGTTGATATGGTGGTTATGAGGCACGCTAGCCCTGGTGCTCCAGATTTCCTTTCTCGCCATATAGATGCCAATATAATCAATGCGGGCGATGGAACACACGAACACCCTACACAAGCATTATTAGATACCTATTCTATCTATAAAAAATTTGGGAAGGTTGCAGGACTAAAGGTGGCCATAATTGGAGATATCCTCCATTCAAGAGTGGCAATTTCAAATATATTTGCACTTAAAAAATTAGGAGCCGAAGTAATGGTTTGTGGCCCCAATACATTACTTCCTCGGCATATTAAGTCATTGGGAGTAGAAGTTGAATTGGATGTGTTTAAAGCGCTACAATGGTGCGATGTAGCTAATGTATTGCGGATTCAGTTAGAGCGTCAGCAAATTAAATATTTCCCTTCTTTACGAGAATATTCACTTTATTATGGCATCAATTTACAAATGCTTAATAAGCTCGATAAAGAGATAACGATTATGCACCCAGGCCCAATAAATAGAGGGGTAGAGTTAAGCAGTGATGTGGCAGATTCTAAGCACGCCATAATTCTAGATCAAGTAGAAAACGGAGTTGCAACACGAATGGCGGTGCTCTACTTATTGGCTAGCCAAAAGTAGAAAAGAACATTTAGCTTTATTCTAAATTACGAAGACCTCTTTTTATCCTGTTATTTATAGCAAGTGTTAGCTACATTTGATGTTAAATACATCATTATGCGCGCAATTTTTATTTTTTTACTCGTAATGCCATTTTTTGCACAAGCACAGTTTGGTAAATTGTTAGATAAGGCCACTTCGGCAGGTTTTAAAAAAGGGACAGAAATGATGTCCGATCACTTACGAAAAACCAGGGAGAAATTTGATACTACAAGCTTTAATTATTCTGTTTCTTTTAGCGATGTATCTGCCCAATACGAGGACAAAGAAAAGCTAGATGATGTAACTAATGTTGCAAGTATTTATCTTGATAATGAAAAGGCTAAAACACCATTAGAGGAGGCTAGAGAGCAACTTGATATGGGCGAAATGTACTACGCCACAAATGCTTATGAACTAGCCCAGGTTTCCTTTTACGTAGCACTAGGCATTTTAGAGTTAGAAGGTAATAGAACTAATTTAATGTATCCTCGTGTAATTGCAGATTTAGGCATGCTTTATAATGGTATGGGAAGGTACGATTTGGCCATGGAGTTTACAAAAAGAGCCCTCGATGCACGAAAAGAATTACGAGGAGAGAATAGTGTTGATTATGCAGCATCGCTGAACAACCTAGCTGTGCTGTATAAAAACATGGGTAATTTTAATGATGCTGAGGCAAAATTGAATGAGACCTTACTGATTAACGAAAAAGTATCAGGAAATACATCTATGCCCTATGCTATTACACTAAATAATAGGGGAGTGCTGTTTCAAAATTTAGGAAGGTATAAGGAAGCTGAAATAGATATTAAAAAATGCCTAGAAGTTGCTGGGGAGAATATGAGTACAAAGTCGCTTAAATATGCGCGTTTTCAAACCAATTTAGGACTTCTTTATCAGCAACAACAGAAATACGATGAAGCAGAAAAAATATTTGAATCTGCCATAAATGCAGTGTCGCGTAACCCTCTAAAAAGCAAAAAGTCAAATCCTGACTATGCTCATCTTCTGGAAATTAAGGCTTCTCTTTACATGGAAACAGAACGGTATGTCGAGGCAGAAAAATTGCTATTAGAGGCATTGGCTGTGTATGAGAAAAAATTTGGATCATCTTTTTCAGGGTATGGTTTAACAAAAGCAAGACTTGGTGCATTATACCGTAACCAGGGAAAATTTAAAGAAGCAGCTTCGAGTTTGAGCAAAGCAGAGCAAGTGTTAGGAAGAACTTACGGCAAAAATCATCCTCATTATATCGAAGCAATTACAGAATTAGCTCTTGTAAATTGGCAACAAGAAAATATTGAAGAAGCAGATACTTACTTCAAGCAATCTATTGATCAATCGTTAAAATTTGTACAAGAGTATTTTGCACCAATGAGCGATATAGAAAAGGCTGCTTATTGGAAAATATTACGACCAAGGTTTGAAAAATATTTTGCCTTTACGGCAGATGTTGGCAATAAAAATAAACAAGTAGTAGAAAATGCACTTAACTACCGATTGGCGACTAAAGCAATGTTGCTTTCTAGTACTACTAAAGTAAAATCTTCTATATTAAATAGTGGAGATAAAGAATTGATTAAAACGTATAATTCATGGATAGATAATAAACGCCAACTAGCACTTTACTATTCTATGAGTAAAGAGGATTTGCAAGTGCAAAAAGTGAATACCGATTCTATCGCTCGTGTTACAAATCAATTGGAAAAAGAACTTTCTCAAAAGTCGGGCATCTTTACAGAGGCTTATAAGAGTACGCCAGCACAATTAGCTGATGTACAAGCCAAATTAAAAACAGAGGAAGCGGCAGTAGAAATTATTAGAATAGGCTACTCATTAGAGGGTGGGAGAGCCCAGTACGTTGCTTTAGTGGTAAAGCCAACTTCTTTAAAAATGGTTGTACTATCCAATGGAGACCAACTTGAAACTCGATATTTTAAGTATTATAAAAATGCTATCAAATTAAAACGAAAAGATACCTATTCGTTCGCACAATTTTGGCAACCGATTGCATCTGAATTAACAGGAATAAACGCTATTAATTTATCTTCCGATGGTGTTTATAATCAGCTAAGTGTAAATTCTTTTGAAATGCCTAGTGGGGCATATGTGCTAGATGAATTATCCATTTTAAATGTGAGCAGTCTACGTTCCTTACTTGAAATTACTGGTACTATAACTTTACAAAAATCAGCCGTGCTGTTGGGCAACCCTTCCTATGGTTCTGCAGATATTGATCCATTGCCAGGCACCGGTAAGGAAATTGCGGCCATATCTTCGATTTTAAAATCGAATGGGTATAAGAATACTATATATCAAAATGCGGTTGCAACCGAAGCTAATATTAAGGAAGTAAAGAGTCCTAAACTTTTACATATTGCAACACACGGTTTTTTTATAGCCGATGTAAAGGCTGATAATAATAAGGTATTTAGTGTGCCTCTTAATAATATTAATGAAAATGCATTATTAAGATCAGGGTTATTATTGGCAAATGCAGGTAAGGCAGAGGGTGCTAATAATGGAGTGCTTACCGCTTATGAAGCAATGAATTTAGACCTCACAAATACAGATTTGGTGGTGTTGAGTGCTTGCGAAACAGGCCTGGGAGACATTATGTCTGGCGAAGGTGTGTATGGGTTACAACGGTCTTTTGAGGTAGCAGGAGCTAAGGCTGTAATTATGAGCTTATGGAAAGTGGATGATGCTGCTACCCAATTACTAATGACTAGCTTTTATAAAAACTGGATGCAATCTAAAAATAAATTGGCTTCGTTTAGAAAAGCCCAAAAAACTTTAAAAGCAAGCTATCCAGAACCTTATTATTGGGGTGCCTTTGTTATGCAAGGGAAGTAAATTATGAGTTAGCTCACAAATTTGACAATATTTATAGAACTGTTTTATTTAATAGAAGTTTGTATCTATTTTTGAACAAACCAAGTAATAAAATTTATGAAAAAAGTACTATTTATTGTTAGTGTCGCATTTTTAGCTAGTTGTTCAGGTTCAAAGCAATCATCAGATCAAGCTAATGGCGCAGAAAAAGAAAATGTATTAACCACAACTCATGGCAATGCAATTAACGAAGAAGGAGCTGTTACATCTTCGGAGTTCTTTACCAAAATGGAGAACAAGGATTCTATTGAAGTTAAAGTAGTTGCAAACATTAGCGAGGTATGTTCTAAAAAGGGCTGCTGGATGAAACTTGACATGGATAATGGGAAATCGATGCGGGTAACATTTAAGGATTATGGTTTTTTTGTGCCTAAAGATGCCGCAGGAAAAATTGCTATTATTCAAGGAGTTGCAAAAATTGATACCACAGATGTTGCTACATTAAAGCATTATGCAGAAGACGCTGATGCTTCTCAAGAAGAAATTGATGCCATCACTGAGCCAGAAATTAATTACTCTTTTGAGGCGGTTGGTGTAATTATTAAAGAAGATAAATCAGCTTCAATTTAATAAGAAAAACATGTTAAGA
>CAZDQR010000178.1:0-6755 GCA_964507315.1 uncultured Roseivirgaceae bacterium | reverse complement strand
CGGTTGAGCCCCCTCTTAAAACCATTTGGTTAATCATAAATTTGCCATTATACTCCCCAATGGCTCCTTTGGCTATTTTAAAGCCGGGGTAGGGCGTGTAGGGGCTTGCTGTAAATTCCCAACGGGTGCCCCAATTTAGTTGATTAGAGGCAACTTCCCATTCAAATTCGGTGGGCAATCGCATCTCTTTCCAAAGTGCAAAAGCTGCTGCCTCATAGTAGCTTATATGCGCTAATATGTCATCAGGGTTTAATTCTTGCAATCCTGAAAGCGTATATTGGTGCCACTTTCTATCTATTTGATGCCAATAAAGTGGGTGCTTTAAGTGATTTTTATTTACCCACGCCCAACCTTCATCTAACCAAAGGTTAAACTTCTCATAGCCACCATCTTCAATAAAAGCCAAATACTCACCATTGGTTACGAGTGAGTTGCTTATCTCAAAATTTTGTATCAACACTTCGTGAGAGCGAAGTTCATTATCATAGCAAAATGTATTGCTAGAGTGGCCAATACTATGAATTCCGCCTTTTATAGCAGTAAACCCGGTAGCAATGTTTTGGTTGCTTACGAGCGAAAAATTTTCTTTATAAACAGGAAAAAGAGGGTTTAAGCTTAATGTATATTTTAAATCAGTAAGGAGTAATTCCTGATGTTGTTGTTCGTGGTTTAATCCTAACTCTACTATTTTTTCGATTTCTGGGGTTGAATGGTCTTGAAGTAAAACCTTAATATGTTTATCAACATAAGCACGGTAAGCATATACTTCTTCCACAGTAGGGCGAGTAATAATCCCACGGTTTATTCTTGCACTGCGTTCTCCAATAAAGTTATAATAGCTGTTAAAAAGAAAACTGAATTTTGGATGAAATACGGTATAATTAGCAAGGTTAGATGAAAGAAGAAATTCTTCGAAAAACCAGGTAGTGTGTGCTAAATGCCATTTAGGGGGGCTTACAAACTCCTCGGGTTGAGGAATGTAATCTTCAATATTAAGTGGCTTGCAAAGTGTTTCGCTATAGTTTCTTACTGCTATATACTTTGTCCAATAATTGGTCATTTAAGAGGCTTGGTTTCGGTATCAAACGTAATTATAATATGGTTGGTTCCCAAAAACATTTCAATTTTAAAATGTGCGATTATGTATAACTTATGTTAGAAGATATAATTGGCTAATAGATAATAATGAAAGCCACTACCTGCCATTACAAACAAGTGCCAAATAAAGTGGCCGTATTTAATTTTTGAGTCGAGGCTGTAAAAAATAATGCCTACTGTATAAGCTAGCCCACTTAGCGCTAGAAATGTAAGTGCACCTTCTGGAATAGAAGCTCTTAGCAAATCCAATTTCAAAACAATAGACCATCCCATTAAAGCATAAATGGCTGTGGAGGCTCCTTTGAATTTGCCGGCATAAAATATTTTTAGAATAATGCCAATTATTGCCATTGTCCATTGACCTGCAAAAAAGATCCATCCAATTTCTCCACCCATAGAAAGTAATAAAATAGGGGTGTAGGATCCGGCAATAAGTAAAAAGATGCCACTATGGTCGAGTATTTTAAAAAGTCGCTTTGTCTTTGCTTCTTTTGCAAAATGGTATAGTGCCGAAAAACTGTATAGTGCGATTAGGCTTAACCCATACACGAGTGCACTAAAAAGTTTCCAATCTTGAGGGTTTTGTAAACTTAGGTTTATGAGAAACACAAACCCAATTATAGAAGAAATTGCTGTTAATCCATGTGATCCAGAATTTAGAGATTCTTCTAAGTGGGTTTGTGGACGTTTTGGTTTGCTCATATAGTTTGCCAAAAGTGCAGAAAAAAGTATCTCCAACTAAATAGAAAATCCATTTTAATGAAATTTATTAATCTATTAACTCGAAACTGCATGTTTTACCAGAATTGCTTGAAATTGTTAAGGTTTTGCCTGATCGGTACCAAGAAAAATCCATAGTTTGTGTATATCCTGAATTCGTTTTTTTTGTAATTCTATCATTTACTTCTTTATATATTTCTTGGCCTATAAAACAGCTTTGTGTATGCAACATACTAGGAGTAACAACAGCAACTTCGTATTTATAAAAAGTTTTATAAATAAGCTTTGTTCCAGTTTCATTTTTTATTAAATCTGTTGTTCCAACTTTATCAAGTATTAATACCACTGTTCCTTTTTCAGTTTGCCCAAATTGGGCAACATGTGTAACAACCCCTTCAGAAGGCACCACCATACCAATTCGCTTAGCATCGTTTGTTGGAGAGTCCCCTTTTTTTCTAAAACCAGCCATATTACCACGTTCTGATAATAAAGCAATTTCATTTACCATATTCTGAAACTTAACACTGCTTTGAATTTCTGATTTTTGGTATTTTTCTTTATCAGTTTCATCCACAGCTTCTTTTATTTCTAAATAATCTTCATAGGTATATCCTGCTCTTAATACAAGTAGTGGTTTAGTTTGCATGGTGTAGGGGTCAAATTCAAAAAACACTCCTGTTAATTCAGATAGATCATTTGTAATATAGGAAAGGTTATTAAGGTAAATATATTTCCCATTTCGCCAAGTGTCTAATTTGGTTCCTTCATTCATTAAGACCTCTTCGTTCCAGAATTTTTTAGGAAATTTGCTTTTATCATAAGCTATTGTTTTTATAATTTGATTTGTTTTTAAATCATACACATCAATGTTTTTCATTTCTTTTTTTAACATAAAGAGATGGTTTGTGGTTGGGTCATATCTTGTGTATTTATAGTCCCATTCTGTTGTTTTTACTAATGACCCATCTGTATTATAGAAGAGATATTTTTTAGATTCGCTACCAAAAAATTCTACTACAAACGTGTTGTCAAAGGCATGCAATCTGTAGTTTTTTAATAGAAAATATTTATCTAATACAATACTTTTTTTTGTATCAAAGTCATAAAGAGAAAGCTTTATTTTTTGCCAATGAAATTTGGAAAAATCAGTATAAATAATTTTACTTCCCTGAATATTTAACTGGTGCGACAGGGGTTCGAAACTTTTAGGATAACTCCCACCTACAGAATGATTTACGATTTCTTCAAATTGGTTTTTAAGTGGGTTGATGCTGAGTAATTTCCCCCATTTTCTTTCTCCATAATTAAGATTGCCATCTTCACGTATAAAACCTAATATGTATCCCTTATTATTTATTCCTAGAACTCTAACAAACTCATAATTCGTAGATTTGTATTTATAGTAAAGGTCAAATGTTTTAGTTTCTTCGTTTAATTTATAAATGCCGTTAGCAGCTGCAAAAATACCCTTTTCATTAAAAAACATATATCTAATTCCCAATTCTTCCCCATTACTATCTATCATTTTGTAGGTATCAGCTACTGTATTGGTTGCTAAATCAATCTTAATTAATAGCCAGTTAGAAGTTGTTTTGTTTAAAGCCCTTAAATAAGCAAAATTACCATCGGCAGAATAAAAACAATTGTTAACATAGACTTTGTCTTCAATTCCTTGAGCGTAAGAATTTATTACACTTAGTAGCATTAATAAAATTACAAGTAATTTTCTCATTGTTTTTATTTTCCAAAATGAATAAATGGAGCCCAATAATTAGGCTCTGCAAATCTGGGGCCATATTCTCCATTAATAAATTTACGTTTCATTATCGTAGAAGCTTTGCTAAAGCTAAAGTTCTGCTCTTCTACTAATTTGTACATGCCAGTCATAAAGTACATGGTTCCTTCATCCGAAACGGGCCAAAGAGATACGAGTGCTTGGTTGGCTCCTGCGGTAAGTAATGCTTGTGTTAGTCCAAAGACGCCTTCGCCTCCATATATTTTACCTAATCCTGTTTCGCAAGCAGATAGTACTGCTATATCAGCTTTAAAACGAAGGTTTGCAAGTTCATTTACAGTAAGGTAGCCATCTTGGTGATTGTGTTCATTTGCAAATATACACATTGCAATTCCTGAAAGTTGTGGTACGCTTGGTACTGCAAATCCATGGGTTGCAAAATGAACCACCTTATAATTTGCTAATTCACCACTCTTTGAGATAGACTTTAAAAATGACTCAGTCATTTGGGTGCCTGTAAAAATAGCTGGCTCATTTACAATTTTTGCAATTGCATTTACTTCTAATAATGTTCCCTTTAAATAATTCATTTTACCAAAACCTAAAGCAGCATAGGCAGCTCGCATTGATTCGCCTGTTTTAATATTTTCTTTTACTAAGTTCTGTATTTTATTAAGTCTATTTATTCCACGAATTTGGGTAGCCTCGGTATTCATTTTCTCAAAAGTTGCTCCCCCAAATGCAATCATTGACTTTCTTTCTTGACTATAGTTTCGCTCAAGAAGGATATTGTAAATGCTAGCTGATTGTATATAACTAACCTCATAATCCTGAACTAGAAAATTTTCATTATTATCTATTAAGGCCTCAAATGGAATAAAGTTTAGTAAACCGTCAGGTGAAATAAGTATTTTTTTTTTACCTACTAACGAGCTATAAGCAGGTGCTATTAAAAAATCATAAAGTAATGTGAAAAATTCCTTTCTAATTGAGCTATACAGGGGACTTTCTTGTTGCAACAATTCTCTCGAAAATTCAATGAGCATCTCAAAATCTTCAGCATTTAGTAGTCTGGCTTTATCTGTTTCAAGATAAGTTACCCCACCTTCTTTACGCTCCATTAAAGCAGGTTTGTATCCTTTTTTTGATTTATATTGATCCTTTATGCGTACGAGGTATTTGTTTTTGAAGGCTATAAATGAATCGAATTTTTCATGATATATCGCTTTTGAGGATGTTGGGGTAATTACATTTAAGGTTACTGCACCAGTTTCCATTAAAGTGTAAAAAATGGCTACTTCATCGCTCTTTAATTTAGATTGAAAATCGTTCAGTGAAATAGATGAATTTATATTATTTAGCGATAGATTTTCTTTTAACAACCTTCCTCTTTCTGCTTCTTGAGCCTCGAATAAAGCTGCGGAGTTCTTTGTTTTTACCAAACAAGTGGTTAAAAATTTATAGGCACTTATGCGCGACTGCATAAAAGTCAATTTTCCTGTATCGTCTAACTTTTTGCGGTACTTTTCTGTAATAGCAATTGCTTTTTTAAAATAAATGGCAGCTTGGGCATATTCATTATTAAAATAAAGCATCGTTCCTAAATTGTTTAAATAGCCTTCTGCATTTAAGTAGTCCTCATTAATAATTGCTTCATTCGATAATTCTTGATAGGTGTCAATTCCTTTTTGTTGCTCTCCTTGTTGCCAGTAACTTATTGCCAAGTTTGAAATAATGGATGATTTTAATGCTTTATAATGCATTATTTGAGTAATTTCAAGTGCTTGCTCTAGTTGGTGTTTTGCGATTAGCCGGTCATTTGGAGTTGAGCTTATTAAATAGGCTGACCCTGATAAATTTAGAGCCCAAGCGAGGTACCATTCATCTTGAGGAGTGTTTTTTATGGTCATTAATTTTTTGGCTATTTCTTTTTGCTTATCTAACTTGTTAAGCCCAACATAGGCTTCACCTAGTTTTACATAAATTTCGGCTGTTATGTAATTTAAGAAGTAAGCAAATATTTTATCCACGTTTATTAATGTTGGCTCTATTTGATTGTAAAGTTGTATTATTTGTGTATAGTTACGTTCAGCAAGATAAATCGACATCTTATTCCTAACAGTTGAAATTTGAATAAAGCTGTTTTTACCACTTAAACTTTGGCTTAATTCATTGGCTTTATTATGAAATTTTAATGCTATTAGATTGTGCCCTCTATTCTGCAATCCTTCTCCAATAGTATTGAAAGTATATGCTTTATAAAAATTAAATTCTGAAGGTAAAGCATCTAAATCAAGCATTGCTTTTAATAATGTATTTTCTCCTTTATTTGCTTTGAACTGATCTGCCGATTTAAATAAATTACTCTCTAAGAGATTAACATTATATTTTTTTGATTCAAATACTTTATTAATCCAATCTTGCCCTTCGGTAAAAAAAGAATTATTGGCACCTAGTTTAGCTAAATCTTTAAAATCTCTAATAAATAATTCTTCTGAATCATTTGGAGCAATTTGTATGGCATACTTTAAATACTCTTTCCCTTTATCTAGCTCACCTTTTTCTATTAGCAAGTAACCCATTAATGCCAAAGAATGGTAGTTAGCTTGGTTTAAATAGAATGCTGTATTCGCATGCTTCTCAGATTTTGTGATATCCTTTAGCAAGAGTTTATTCCAAGCAAGTTGAGAATGAGCAGAGGTGTTTAAAGGTTCTTTTTTAAGAATTTTATTGAATCTAATATTGGAGAGTACATACTTTCCTTGTTGAGAATAGTTAATGCCTTCGTTGTAGAGTTTTTCTATGTCAGTTTGTTGTCCATAACCAAGCAATGTTAGAACTAAAAAATAGAGTGTGAAGATGCTTTTTTTGTGCGCCCAGCTTGTTGTCATGTTATGCAATATAAACATTGATTTGTGAAAATTCAAGACAATCTACTATAAGGCAAGAGGAGCATTTTTCTTAAAAAAGTATTTTATACTAAAAAGCCTTGTTCTATATTTTAGAACAAGGCTTTTTAGTGATCGCGAAAGGATTCGAACCTTTGACCGTCTGCTTAGAAGGCAGATGCTCTATCCAGCTGAGCTACGCGACCAGAAAAAAAAAGAGATCCACCGCCTGTCGGCAGACATGCAAACGAATCTCTTAGTCGGGGTGGCAGGATTCGAACCTGCGACCTCCTCGTCCCAAACGAGGCGCGATG